>JAJAZN010000268.1 GCA_026785685.1 Thermoleophilia bacterium | reverse complement strand
CGTGACCAGGTCGACGCTGCCGACCCTCTCGCTGTTGCGCGCGGAACGCTCCTCGCGCTCAAGGCGCTCGCAGCTCGCTCCCCCATCGTCGTGGCGGTCGATGACCTCCAGTGGCTCGATGCAGCATCGGCGCGGGCACTTGCATACGCAGTGCGTCGGCTCGAGGGCGAGCGCATCGGCATCGTCGCTTCGCTCCGCGAGGGGCACCCTGATCCGCTCGACCTCAAGGTCGCCCTGCGGGAGCGCGCTGTCGACGTGCGTCTGACCGGGCTCAGCGCCGGCGCGGTCGGGCATATGGTGCGAAGGCGCGTCGCTGAATCCACGCCGCGACGTGTCGTCTTCCGGATCCACGAACGCTCGGGAGGCAACCCGTTCTTCGCCCTGGAGTTGGCACGGGCGCCTGATGACGCGCTGCCGGCTTCGCTACGCGAGCTCGTCGAGCAGCGGCTGCAGACGCTGCCCGGCGAGGCTGCTTTGGCGGTGGAGCTTGCGGCCATCCTCGGATCGGCGCCCCATACCGTGTTCGACGAACCGGCCTCGCTCGATGCTGCGGTCGCAGCAGGCGTTCTCGTCGAGCACGAGGGCGAGGTGCGCTTCGCACACCCGTTGCTCGCTGCCGGTGCATACGAGCTGCTGGCACCCTCGAGGCGCCGGGCCCTGCATCGGCAGGCAGCGGGCCTGTCGGGCAGCGATGAGCAGCGGGCTCGTCATCTCGCGCTTGCAACATCCCCACCGGATGCTGAGGTAGCCGCTGCGCTCGAGGGCGCAGCGCGGGCGGCCCACCAGCGGGGCGCAAGCGAGTTTGCGGTCGAGCTCGCCGCGCACGCCCGCCGGCTAACCCCGGCCGAAGACGTTGAGGCGACAGCGGAACGAACGCTGCTGGAGGGCGAGTACCTCTACGTCACGGCCGACGAGCCGGCCGCGTCCGAGCGCATCGACGAGGTGCTCGCAAGCGGCGTTCGAGGAGCTGTACGCGCACGCGCGTTGCTCAATGCGTCCCTGTACGCGGTGGATCCCACGTTGGCGGTGAGGCGGTGCGAAGAGGCCGTCGCAGAGATACACGACGACGCGCGCCTTGCGGCCCGGTCCCTCTCGACCCTCGCGTGGCAGCGTGGCGCGTGGCTTGGAGACGTCGAGCGTGCGCTTCCCGAGGCCGTCGCGGCCGTCGAGTTGGCGAGGCTGCTCGATGACGAACGTACTCTCGCGACCGTCCTGACGTGCGCAGGCCTGATCTGCTCGCTCGCCGCCGACGTGCGGACCGAGGGCTTCTTCGGCGAGGCGGTCGAGATCGCAGGCCGCATCCACATGGTGCCCGGCGATCGTGCCCCGCGAAGCGCGTTCGCGCACTGTCTCCTCTGGCGCGGCTCCTACACCCGGGCGGCGAGCCTGCTCGCGGTCGAGCGCGCTGAGGCCGAGCGTGACGGCGACGAGGGAGCCATCATGCGCATCGGCATCTTCGGAGGGGAGCTCGAGTCGAGGTGCGGTAACTGGGATGAGGCCGAGCGACTGCTTGCAGAGGCCCTCGAGGAAGCGCGTGGCTACTGGCGGATTGCTGCGCTTCAGATCCGGGCGCTCGTGCGTGGCCGACGCGGGGATCCCGAGGCAGCCGTCGACGCCGCCGAGATCGCATCCTCGCCCCCTGCCGCGGCCGATCCAGTGATCGCGGCGACGGCAGACTACGCAAGGGGACTACTCGCGGCCGCGGCGGGAGACGTCGAGACTGCAGCTGACCTACTCACGCGCCTGGCCGGACGCACGGACAGGCTCGGTGCGTACGAGGAGCGGGTCGTCGCCGCGATCCCGGACGCCACGCTCGCGTTGGTCGAGGCAGGGCGGATCGACGAGGCGGAGCTGCTCACGGCGCGCCTCGAGCGACGGGCCGCGAAGGGCGATCATCCCTGGGTCTCGGCCGCCGCAGAGCTCTGCCGCGGCTCGATCCTGCTGTCCACCGCCGACATCGACGCGTCACTCGCACGGCTCGCGCACAGCAGGAAGGGATTCGCTGGCCTCGGTGCGCAATGGGAGCTCGCGCGCACGCTCCTCGTCGAGGGGAACGCTCTTCGGCGTGCCGGGAGGCGCACCGAGGCTGCTGCCTCGCTCGACCGGGCGGCGACCGTCTTCGGTGCCCTTCGCGCGGAGCCATGGCGCAGCCGCTCGTATCGTGCCCGCATGCCGGTGTTCGTCGTCGAGCGCTATCTTGGGAGCCGACAGGTGGCCGGCCTTACCGATCGGCTGCGCCGTGCGACCGACGGAAGCGCGGTGACGTGGCTCGGCTCGATCGTGCTG
The DNA here is from genome assembly GCA_026785685.1 of Thermoleophilia bacterium. Lineage (GTDB taxonomy): Bacteria > Actinomycetota > Thermoleophilia > Gaiellales > Gaiellaceae > Gaiella. Next base: position 3,889 of record JAJAZN010000268.1, on the reverse strand, counting down.
CCGGCTGACGATGCGTGTCTCTGCCTGTTAGCCTCCTGGCGCCTGTCCGTTGAACGCCGCATAGGCCGGCTCGAGGACGTCTCGGAGATCGACGCCGTCCACGACGAGCCCGCTTTCGCCGAGGCGTTTGAGCACCGATCCGACCGGCATGAGGCGGGGGACGCCGATTCGGGGGAGCGGCCCGGCGGCCCACGCGTCAGCAGTCGGCCGTGCACGCTCCCTCGGCACTGCCGCGGTCGTTGCCTCGATGGTGCAACCGCGCCATTCGAGGAGCACGGCGGGGTTCTGGTCGATGGCATCCGCGACCACATACCCGAGCGCGATGACGTGCTTGCACGTGCCCCCTCGTTCGTGATCGGGGCACGTGCAGAAACGTCGAATCGACTTCCCTGGTGGGACGAGGGGCTCGTCCCAGTCCACCGTCATGACGTGCTCGAGCTGTAGCGACTGCTCCCGACCCGTTGTTGCGGGCTCGAACAGGGCCCGGGCGCGGGGCGACCCCACTACCGCCGACCAGACGCGAGGCGCCACGGGGTCTGCGGCAAGCCCGACCGCATACTCGGCCCCCGACGACCCGATCACCCGGGCCGTGACCTCGGACCGCGAGATGGAGACGCTGTGAACGTGTCCCGTTCGGGCGAGGACACGGCCCCGCTCTGCGCGCGGAGAGCTCTCATCGGGCACAACCGCTGTCGCCAGCCAGCGCGCCCACGGCCCGCTCCCGATCCGGTCTGCGTCTGTCTCGACGAAGACGGGACGACCGTCGTTCAGCATCGTCATGCCGCCTCCTCGATCGCTGCGGGTGATAGCGCCACTGCTGCGCGGATCGCGTCGAGGTTGAGCTCACCGAGCCAGTCGTCCGCGCGACCCGCGACGACCTTCTCGGCGAGCTCGCGCTTCGAATCGAGCAGCTCGTCGATCCGCTCCTCGAGCGTCGCCGTGCAGATGAGGCTGTGCACGAAGACGTCCTTGTGCTGGCCGAAGCGATATGCGCGGTCGGTCGCCTGCTGTTCGACCGCGGGGTTCCACCACCGGTCGAAGTGGAAGACATGGTTGGCCGCCGGCAGGTTGAGTCCACGGCCGCCGGCGCGAATCGAGATCACGAGCACCGAGGGGCCGTCGGGGTGGGAGAACGACTCGACGAGCTCGTCACGCGCCCGCGCGGGCAGGCCGCCGTGAAAGAAGCCGATCTCGCGGCCGAGGCGCTCGTGCAGATGGGGCACGAGCCGATCGAATCCCGGGTACTGCGTGAAGACGAGGGCCTTGTCGTCGGCCGGCATCGCCTCGAGCAGCTCGACCAGCCGCTCGAGCTTCCCGGAGCGGCCCTCGAGTGGTCGGCCGGTAGCGAGCAGCATCTCCGGGTGGTTGCAGACCTGCTTCAGCTGACTGAGCATGGCGAGCACCGCGCCACGCCGGCCGAAGCTGCGCTCGTGCTCCTCGATCCGTGGCATCCAGCGGTCGACGGTCGCGCGATAGAGGCTCGCCTGCTCGAGCGTCAGCCGGCAGTACTCCTTGGTGACAGTGATCTCGGGGAGATCGAGCTCGACCTCGGGGCTGTCCTTGGGGCGGCGCAGGATGAATGGCTGCACCATCGCCCGCATTCGCTCGAGCGCGCGGATGTCGTTGTGGGCCTCGATCGGCCGCGCGAACGTCCGCTGAAAGCGCTCGCGTGAGCCGAGCAGGCCGGGGTTGACGATGTCCATGATCGCCCACAGCTCGTCGAGACGGTTCTCGATTGGCGTCCCTGTCATGGCCAGCATACGGCGCGCATTCAGCCGGCGCAGTGCGCGGGCACGTTTCGTCGCGGGGTTCTTCACATCCTGGGCCTCGTCGAGGATGAGCCGGTCCCAGGCAATCGTGGCCAGTACGTCGATGTCCCGTGTGGCGATGTCGTACGACGTGATCACGACGTCGCTCGCGCGCGCGACCTGCAGGAGCTCGTCGCCGGTGAGTCGCTCACCGCCGTGGTGAAGATGCACGCGGAGCGTGGGAGCGAATCGCTCGATCTCCCGTGCCCACTGTCGTGTGACGCTCATCGGGCAAACGACGAGCGTGGGGCCAAACGCCTCGACGCCGAACTGCTCGCGCTCCGAGGTGAGCATCGCGATCGCCTGCACGGTCTTGCCGAGACCCATGTCGTCGGCCAGGATGGCGCCGATCCCGAGGTCACCGAGGAGTCGCAGCCAGCCGTGGCCGCGAGCCTGGAACGGGAACAGGGGAAGCGTCATCGTCGAGGGCGTGTGGAGCGGCTCGAAACTCCGCTCGTCTCCGCCTGCGAGGAGCGCGCCGAGGCCGTCGTCGAGCGTGACCTCGCCGAGCTCGAGCCCCGCGTCCTCGACTTCGATACCCGAGACCGCACGGACGAGATCGACGACGGATCCCTCGCGACGGCGATCGAGAAACTTCAGCGCGCGCTCGACCTCGGAGCGGCGCAAGGCGTGCCAGCGTCCTTGGATCCGAATCAGAGGCTCCTTGGCCGCGGCGAGCTCGATGAGCTCCGCCTCCGTGAGCGTCGTGTCCCCGATCGCGAGCTTCCAGTCGAACTGCGCCAGAGCGTCCGTTCCGAGGAGGCCGCTCGAGCGATTGGCCACGCTCGTTGCCGTCAGGTTGACCCGTAGCTTGCTCGCGGACGTGACCCAGTTCCGCGGCAGCAGAACCGGTACGCCGATCTCTTCGAGACGGGGAATCGCGGTGCGCAGGACGAAGCGAACGTCGTCGTCGCTCAGTTCGATTGCCGTCGGCGCGACCGTATCGAACGCGAGCCCGCCGGCTGCGAGCACCGGTTCGATCAGCCCGAGCTGACGGTGTACAGCAATCCGCGGGTCGGCCGAGCGCAGGAATCCGAACACCGCGTCACCGCCGTCGTAGAGGAGCGACGTGGGGAGGGACAGCGTCGGGTCGTCTGCCGCCTGCAGCCAGAGCTCGAGGACGAGAGGGGTGAACCCGTCGGCGGACGGCTCCGCCCGCTCGTCCAGCCGCAGGCTGAGGAGCCACGGGGCACTCGACCGTCGCTCGAGACCGCGATCGACCCAGTCCGTGAGCCGCCGCTCGAGTGCGCCAAGGCCGGCGTGCAGCGGTAGCTCGGGATCGTCCGAGGTGAGACCATCGAGAAAGACCTCGGGCGCGCTCGGGCGCGATCGCATCGACCGATTGCCGAGCCGGATGCCGGCGGCGCGGAGCCGATCGCGGGCGATCTGGTCAACGGCACAGGCGTAGAGGTCGTGAACGAGGGCGTCCGGGTCGCCGTCGAACGCACCGGCGCAGATCGCAGGCAGGGCAGCGGCCACGGCGTCGAGAGCATGCTGTACCGACTCGTCGATCGTCGCGCCCCAGTAGGCGAGCCACGTGCGACCGCCGTGCTGGAGCTGCGGATGGAGCAGCCCCTCCGTCACCGAGCGCGACGCGAGCTGGATGACCGCAAACGTCGTCCGTGCTGTGCCTCCCAGCTCGATCTCGGCCGGAGGCTCACTCGCGAGCTCGATGAGCTCGGAGAGCCCGACCCGCCGTGCCGTCGCCCCATGCCCCAGCTCGGCGAGGTCGGAGACAGCGGGGATCCCGACGTCCAACCCCCCGGCCGACAGCGACCCGTCGTGACCCCGGACGACAACGGTCGCGCCGACATCCTGCTGCCACAGGATCTCGAGCGTCGCGGGCTCGAGGGAAGGCTCGGCATGGATCAGTTCGGGAGCAGACACCAACCCTTGAGGATACGTGCAGGAGGGGATGCCACGATGGGAGAGCGTATCGCGGCCTCCCCTCCTGCATCCTCCTGCGCGCTTCGCGCGATCCTGAAGGAGGGGAAGGGGATGCCACGATGGGAGAGCGTATCGCGGCCTCCCCTCCTGCATCCTTTTGCGCGCTTCGCGCGATCCTGAAGGAGGGGAAGGGG
>JAJAZN010000267.1 GCA_026785685.1 Thermoleophilia bacterium | reverse complement strand
TCCTCGACCCGCGTTAGATGGGTCGCCGACGGTGCGCCGGTCGCCCGAGAAACCGAAGAAGAAAGGGCCTTCGGAGCTCGAGCAGGTCGAACGCCGCATCACGACACTCGAAACGAAGGTGGAGCAACTCGAGGCGAAGCTCGCCGAGGATTGGACGAACATGGACATGCTGACGGAGTACCGCACCTCCCGCGACGAGCTGCAGGAGTTGCTTGCGCGGTGGGAAGCGCTGTTCGAGTCGGCGTAGTCGCCGCTTTCGGACGCGTCAGCTGTCTGTTCGTCCGGCAATGGGCGGCTGCGGAGCAGACAGTCGTACGTGGACGCGCGCGTCCACGACGGCAGCTCCGCGGTCGAGCACCATCACGGGGTTGCAGTCCACCTCGGCGATCTCCGGCTGATCGCTGGCCATGGCCGAGACGCGCAAGATCACGTCCTCGAGCGCCTGCACGTCCTTTGGCGTCGAGCCGCGAAACCCGTCGAGGAGCGGGAACGTCGCCAGCGAACGGATCATCTCGGCAGCCTCGAGATCGGTGACCGGCGCGACACGCACGGCGATGTCGCGCGTCAGCTCCACGGTCACACCACCGGCACCACAGGCAACGACCGGACCGAACTCCGGGTCTGCAGTCATGCCCACGAGCATCTCGACGCCACCGCTCACGAGCTCCTGCACGACGAACCCGTCGAGCGGCTCACCGTGCCCCTTGATCCGCTCGGCCATCGCCGCCGCCTCGGCCGCAACCTCGCTCGCGGCAAGCCCGACCCGGACTCCGCCAACCTCCGTCTTGTGAAGAGGCCCGACCGCCTTCAGAACGACGAGGCCCGAAACGCGTGCTGCAACATCGGCTGCGGCCGCCGGGCTATCCGCACGGAACGTGAGTGCCGTCGGCACGCCGTAGCAGTCGAACAATCGTTCTATCTCGTCCGGCAGAAGCCATCCCCCTCGCCGCTCCAGTGCTCCGGCAATCACGGCGGCGGCCTCGTCCTTGCGGATGCCCGGGAACTGCGGAACCGATCCGACCGGCTTCTCCCGCCACGCGCTGTGATCGACAGCGTGGGCGAGCGCGATCGCCGCGTGCTCGGGAAACACATACGAGGGGATGCGGACGCCAGGCGTGGAGAGGGCCTCGGGAAGACCCTGGGCGGACATGAAGCACGTCAGCACTGTCACGCGGCCATCAATCGAGCCGATTGCGTCGACGATCTGCCTCGCAACAGCGGGCGCAGCGACCTCGAGCGGTGGGATGTAGATCACGATGAGGGAATCGATCGAGGGGTCTGCTGCAATGACGCGAATCGCCCGCCCGTAGTCCTCGGCGGTCGCAGACGCGATCATGTCGACCGGATTGCTCACACCGGCAGCGGCAGGAATAAACGACCGCAGCTCGGCAACTGTCTCCGGCGCCAGTTCGCGGACGACAAGACCGCGAGCTTCGCACGTGTCGGCGCACTGGATTCCCAGCCCACCGGCATTCGTGAGGATCGCGACGTTTGGACCCTTCGGCAAAGGCTGGTTCGCGAACAGGGCGGCAACGTCGAACATCTCCTCGAGCGTGTCCGTGCGCGTGACTCCGACCTGGCGCAACAACGCGTCGACCGTGGTGTCGGACGACGCGAGCAGCGCCCCCGTGTGCGACGAGGCCGCCCGACGGCCCGCTGCGCTCCGGCCGCTCTTCACGACGACGACGGGCTTGCGCCGGCCGATGCGCCGCACGAGGTTCGCAAACCGCCGTGGATTCCCGAACGACTCGATGTAGAGCAGGACGACCTCCGTCCTCTCATCCTCGTCCCAGTAGCAGAGAAGGTCGTTCGGAGAGACGTCCGCCTTGTTGCCGATCGAGACGAACGAGGACATCCCGAGCCCGAGCTGATTCGCCATGTTGATCACTGCGATGCCGAGCGCGCCCGACTGCGACATGAACGCAATGCGACCATCGGGTGGATACGCCTGGGCGAATGTTCCGTTGAGCTTGAACTCGGGGTCGGTGTTGATGACACCCATGCAGTTCGGGCCGATCATGCGCATCCCCGTCGTGCGGCACACGTCGACGAGCTCCTGTTGCAGGGCGCGTCCCTCCTCGCCCGTCTCGCCGAACCCGGCCGAGATCACGACGATCGCCTTGACTCCCTTCTCGCCGCACTCCCTGACTACCTCGAGCACACATGCCGCCGGCACGACGACGAAGGCCAGCTCGACCTCCCCCGGGATCTCCGTCACGCTCCCGTACGCCACAATCCCCTGTACCGCACTACTCGTCGGATTGACCGGATACACGATGCCGGCGAACGGCTGCGCGATCAGGTTGCGCAACAGCCGGCCGCCGATCGTCGCCGGATCACGAGATGCGCCGATCACGGCAACCGAACGAGCCTCCAGCACCCGGCGCACCGCATTCGCTGCCGCGACCCTCTCGCGATCGTCGTAGTGCTCGGTCGTCCCCTTCGTGCGCGTCGTCGGGAACTCGACATCGATCGAGCCCGGGCGCGCACGGATCTGGATCGGAAATCCGGTGCCGCGGAAGACCTGAATCATCCTGTGGTTCTCCGGGAGCACATCGGCTGAGAAGAACTCGATCCCGTTCTCGTGCGCAGCTTCGGCGAGGTGGGCGATGAGGATCGAGGCGAGCCCGAGCCCCTGCAGCTCGTCCGAGACAGACATCGCGACCTCGGCGCGAGTGGAGTGAGCCACGCGGACGTACTGGGCACCGCCCACGACCTCCGCGAGGTTCGGGCCCTGGAAGGCGAGCAGCGTCAGATGGTCGACGTAGTCGATCTCGACGGATTCCGCAGCTCGCTCGCGAATGCTCACCACAGGCCCGAAGAAGCGAAGTCGCCGCGACTCGTCGGAGAGCCCAAGGAAGTAATCTTCGAGTCGGTCTCTATCACTCGGCCGGGCCGGGCGGACGTGCACCGTGCGCCCGTCCCGAAGGACGACGTCGGTCTCCATGTGTGCCGGATACACGCTCAGGGCTTCATCCTAATTGGCCGCCGACCCGTCCGGTACCGCGGCTTCTGCCCACGCACTTGCTCCCGACCGGGGAAGGGAGTACCGTACGAGTTGCCGTTCGTCCCCTCAGAATCGTGGAGGCAGAGCCCTGTCGCTCTACCGCATAGCGTTCGTCGCCGATTCGGAGGCCCATAGTGTCGTGCGCGAACTTGCCATCCGACCGGCACCCGGCGACGAGCTCATACTCGACGCGAAGACAGTCGTTGCCGTTCGTGAGATCGTCGCGCTTCCGGAGAATGACACGATCGCAGCAAAGATCGTCGCCGAGATAGTTGGGACGTCTTTCGCCGACAGCGCTTAAGCCTCTCTCCTGGGTACGTCGCCTTGCGCGGGAGCCCGTAAGGCCGCAGCCCCGACGAGCTGACAGCACGATAGGCTCGACCGGACATGGCCAGACCGAGGCAACCCAAACGCGCGGAGACCTACCGTCACGACAACGAGGCGGTGCTGCGGCCCGAGGTCGGGACGCAGGTGCGCAGTTCAAGAAGCGCAAGCCGCCGAAGGCCTACCGCTACGACTCCTCGCTCTCACCCGCACTGGATTGGGACGGCCAGAACGCTGCGCGGGAGCTTGGCGAGTGGCTGCTCGTGCAGATCGAGGAGGCATCGGCACTCGAGCCGCCGTTCGCCTTCCCCGAGCCACGGCTTTTTGGCGACGTCGAGATCTCAGGCCTCCACGATGCCGTCGCGCGGCTGAAGGCGCTCTCGCGACCCTTCCTCGACTGGTCGGGGAAAGCGGAGCGGCTCTCCTTCGACGTGCCGACCTTGCCGCTCTTCGTCCACGAGCGGCTATCGACGAAGGCGATCCTGCAGACGCTGACCGGGGACGAACGCGACCGGCAAATTGAGCTGCAGCTCTTCACCGACCCGCAGCTCTCGCTCGCCCAACAGCTCGAGGCCTACGAGCACCGCGGCGACTGGGTCAACCGGATGATCCTCGGCGACTCCCTCGTCGTGATGAACTCGCTGCTCGAAGACGAGGGCCTCGGTGGGCAGGTGCAGATGATCTACATCGACCCGCCCTACGGGGTGAAGTTCGGCTCGAACTTCCAGCCGTTCGTACGCAAGCGCGACGTCAAGGACGGCGCCGACGACGACTTCACCCGCGAGCCCGAGATGGTCAAGGCCTACCGCGACACCTGGAAGCTCGGGCTGCACTCGTACCTGAGCTACCTGCGCGATCGGCTGCTCGTCGCGCGGGAACTGCTGACGCCGAGCGGCAGCGTGTTCGTGCAGATCTCGGACGAGAACGTGCATCACGTGCGGGAGATTCTCGACGACGTCTTCGGTTCTGAAAACGCAGTCGTGACGATCATCCTCAAGAAGAAGGGTGCGACGACGGCAACAGATCCGGTGAATGACTTCATTCTTTGGTACTCAAAGGACAGGACGGAACTGAAGGTACGGACGCTCTTTGAGCGCCGTAGCCGCCCTGAGGACGACCCCAAATTCAACACGCTCCTCTCACCTGATGGCGAGATGGAGCGAGTCACCACTCTGAGTCCCGAGCGGATCGACGAGCTCATGGCGATGGGGTACGAGTATGCCCGGGTGAACTACCCGCTTGTTAGCCAGGACTACAGTCCAACGCGAACCGTTCCGTTCGAGTTGAACGGGAAGCAGTTCGCCGTTGGCGACAAGATGCACTGGCGGTTCGATCCGGAGACGCAGATGCGGCGGCTCGCTGATCGCGGTCGGCTTTTCGATGGGGGTGGCAGGTCCTTAGGTGGCGTTCTCCGTTGGTCGGACTGGCCATACGTCACCCTCACGAACATGTGGGGCGACCTGCATGGAGATCAAGAACCGTTGTACGTCGTTCAGACGAACCGCCGCGCTGTGGCGCGTTGCTTGCTCATGTCTACGGATCCCGGCGACGTCGTCCTCGACCCCACGTGCGGTTCTGGCACGACGGCGTACGTTGCCGAACAGTGGGGCCGGCGCTGGATCACGATCGACACCTCACGCGTCCCGCTCGCACTCGCACGTCACCGGCTTCTGACGGCGACGTTCCCCTACTACGACCTCCAGGACTCGGCGCGAGGCCCGGCCGGTGGCTTCACCTACAAGCGCAAACAGAACGCGAAGGGCGAGGAGGTCGGCGGGATCGTCCCGCACGTCACCCTGAAGTCGATCGCGAACGACGAGCCGGCGAGCGAAGAAGTGCTCGTCGACCGCCCCGAGGTCGACACGAAGATAACGCGCGTCAGCGGCCCGTTCGTCGTCGAGGCGACGATCCCGACGCCACTCGACGTCAACGGCGAGGAGCCGCCACAAAGTGGCGACGCGTCGACGACCGACCGCATGCTGGAAGCCCTGCGCCGCAATCCGATCATCCAGCTCGGCGGCAACCGCACGATCGCGCTCAAGAACGTGCGACCACCCGCACGCTCGCTCTCGTTCAGCGCCGAGGCGGTACTCGAGCCGGATGACGCTCCGGTAGCGATCGTCTTCGGCGCCGAGAACGGCGCCGTCGGCGAGCGGCTCGTCAACGAGGCCGTGCGCGAGGCCTACGCGAAGAGCTACGAGCAGCTGCTCGTGATCGGCTTCGCGATCGAGCCGAACGCGCGCGAGTTCGTCGACAAGGCCGAGGCGCTCGTCGGTATCCCCGTCACCTACGTCCAGGCGACACCCGACCTCGTGATGGGCGACCTGCTGAAGACGATGCGGTCGAGCCAGCTGTTCTCGGTTGCCGGGCTCCCCGATGTCGCCGTCCGCAAGCTGCCGCCCGAGGCGACGGGAGAGCCCGAGCGCTTCGAGGTCGAGCTGCTCGGGCTCGACGTCTTCGACCCGGTCGAGATGACCGCCGACCACCGCTCGGGCAACGACGTGCCCGCGTGGTTCCTCGACACGGACTACAACGGGATGGTCTTCCACGTCACGCAGGCATTCTTCCCGCGCCCAAGCGCGTGGGACAGCTTGAAGAAGGCGCTCAAGGGTGAGCTGGAAGACACGGTGTGGGATCACCTCGCCGGCACGACGAGCGCGCCTTTCACCCGTGGCACCTCGGGTGAGATCGCCGTGATCGACGACCGCGGCAACGAGCTGCTCGTCGTCAAGAAGCTCGCGGAGGCGGAGTGAGGTCAGACCAGCAGATCGCCGAGATCGGTCACGGAGACCGTGTGCTCTGGGAGCGTGAGCTCGATCTTCCCGTCCTGCTCGAGCCGCAGCTTGGCGTTGAGGATCGTCAATCCGATCAGGCTGCCGTCAGGGCCGTGACACGTTCCGTCGCCCTCGGCCGTCCCGATCCAGTCGACGGCGTCCCCGGGGTCGCCCACGTTCACGTAGAGGACGTCCCCTTTCGCGTCGTAGAGGTTGTTGTCAAACACGATGCCGCCGATCTTCACCGTCTTCGAGGCGACTCGCGGGGAAATGCTGTGACTATCCATCCTTCACCTCTTTCGTAGTGTACGACCACCTGCACCCACAGGTTCGCGAACGCCTCGTCCGTGAAGTACCACTCCTCGCGTTCGTCCCCACCCGGCAGACGCCGGGTGGGCTCCGGGTGGGCTCTCGCACCGCGGCCATGATCTCGCGCATCCTGCGCCCAAGCGCAGGATGACCCTCCCGGATGTGGTTCCACGCTTCCTGGCTCAGAACGACGCGCCGGCCGTCGGGATCGCGGGTCGCAGCGAGCATCGTCCCATGGTCGCAACCGTGGCCTGTCTTGACAATCCGCTCTTCGGGACCTGTCCGTGAGCTCGTTCGAGGTCGAGAGCCCGATCCTCTGCTCGCCCTTCGCCGAGCCCGGCGAGCACTGGTGGATCGAGGAAGGCACCATGCCGGACCGCCGCTTCGGTCGCCGCCCGGCGGGCTACTGGTACCGCGATCCGAGGGCGCCCGAACCCGAAGAGGGCTTCACGCGGGGCGAGTGGCAGCCGCTCGACCACGTCAACCTCGTCCGCGAGCGGGTGAAGGCGTGGCGAGAGCAGGGGTATCCGGGCGCGACGCGGACGACGCTCGAGCTACTCGAGTGGTGGAGCCGCGACGACCTCCGCCTGCCGCTCTTCTTCGCGCAGCGCGAGGCAGCCGAGACGGTGATCTTCCTCACCGAGGCGAGGGGCGACTTCCTCCAGGGCGTCGAGGTGCCGCCGGAGCCAGGAGGCGAGTTCCGCCGCTACGCGTTGAAGGTGGCGACCGGCTCGGGCAAGACGACCGTGATGGCCCTGCTCGCGGCGTGGTCGATTCTCAACAAGGTGCAAGCCAAGGGCGATGCGCGGTTCTCGGATGTCGTCGTCTGTGTGTGCCCCAACGTGACGATCCGAAACCGTTTGCGCGAGCTCGACCCGAATGGAGGTGACGCGTCGATCTACCGCACCCGCGACCTCGTGCCGGCACACCTGATGCCGCTGCTGCGGCGCGGGCGCGTGCTCGTCAAGAACTGGCACGAGTTCGAGCGCAAGGGATGAGCGCCGGCGCGAAAGTGCAGAAGCGTGGCGTCCCCGAGCTGTTCCGGTTCACCTACCAGATCGGCCCGAAAACGACGTCAGGGCGTGGCCGACGAGTGCTGTCGGAGCTAGCGCTCGAGAACGGGCTTGCCGGTAGGTGGATGCGACTTGTCGAGGACCGTAGGCCTGCCAAGGCCGAAGTCGTCGTCGAGGAGACGCGGTACGTCGAGAGCGACACGGCGCTCGTCAAGCGGGTGCTCGGCCGCGAGGTCGGTGGGAAGCAGAACATCCTCGTCTTCAACGACGAGGCTCACCACGCGTACCGCATCGTCGAGGCAGAGGGCGACGACGATCCCGTCGAGGATGCCGAGGCACTCGACGAGGACACGGTCGAGGAGTTCGTCCAGGAGGCGACCGTGTGGGTGGACGGTCTCGACCGCATCCACCGCCTGCGCGGGATCAACGTCGCGATCGACCTGTCCGCGACGCCGTTCTACCTCGCGCGGGCCGGTAGCAACACGAACCGGATCTTCCCCTGGATCGTCAGCGACTTCGGTCTGACCGATGCGATCGAGTCGGGGCTCGTCAAGATTCCTCAGCTCGCGGTGTCCGACCCGAGCGGACAAGACAGGGCGCAGTGGTTCAACCTCTGGCGGTCGATCATGGCGAAGCTGACCACGCGCGAGCGCGGCGGCAAGCGGGCGAATCCGAAGCCGGAGGCCGTGTTGAAGCACGCGGCGATCCCGATCACCGTGCTCGGGAAGCTGCGTGACGACATGGCTGCCGAGTGGGAAGCGGCGAGTGAGGCGCGCCCGCCGGTGTTCATCCTCGTCTGCAAGAACACGCGGCTCGCGAAAGTCATCCACGAGTGGCTGGCCGGGGCAGCGACACCAGATGGCGTGCCCCCTGCCGATCTCCCGGGCCTCCGCAACACGGGCGGCACGCTGAACACGATTCGCGTCGACTCGAAAGTTGTCGCCGAGTCCGAAGGCTCGGGCGCGAAGGTAGAGGAGCAGGCGTGGATGCGCCACACGCTCGACACCGTCGGCAAGAGTGCGTGGCCGACCGATCAGCAGGAGAGGCCGGTGTATCCCGACGGGTTCGAGGCGCTCGCAACGAAGCTCGAGCGGCCATTGCATCCTCCGGGACGGGACGTGCGCTGCATCGTCTCGGTCGGGATGCTCACGGAGGGGTGGGACTGCAATACGGTGACGCACATCATCGGCCTGCGGCCATTCATGTCGCAGCTCCTCTGCGAGCAAGTCGTGGGACGTGGCCTGCGGCGCCAGAGCTACGAGATCGGCGAGGACGGGCTCCTCTCGGAGGAGATCGCCAAGGTGCTCGGGGTGCCGTTCGAGATCGTCCCGTTCAAGCAGTCGAAGGTCGTCGCAAAGCCGAAGAAACCGCAACATCATGTGCGGGCACTCCCGGAGAAACAGGAGTACGAGATCCGTTTCCCTCGCGTCGAGGGGTACCAGCAGGCAGTGCGCAACCGGATCGCCGTCGACTGGGAGGCGATTGCGACCGTCCGGGTCGACCCGACCCAGATTCCGGACGAGGCGATGATGAAGGCAGGGCAGATGACGGGTGCAGGGCCTCCTTCGCTGCACGGCCCCGGAAAGCTCGAGAAGGTCGGGCTTGCTCGGTGGCGCAGCGAGGTGCGGCTCCAACAACGCGAGTTCGACCTCGCGGCCGCGCTCACCCGACGGTACGTGGAGCAGGACTCGTGCGGGGCCCCGGCGCACGTGCTGTTCCCGCAGATGCTCGAGATCGTGCAGCGATTCGTTCGGAAAAAGGTTGTCGTCGCCGGCGGAGGCTCGGCCGTGGACGTCTTCCTATCGCCCTACTACGGATGGGCCGTCGAGCGACTCCTTGAAGCGATTCACCCAAACGCTGCGCAAGGAGAGGCGCCCGAGGTACCGCGCTACGAGTCAGGCCGGGGCGAGGGAACGACCGAGGATGTGGACTTCTGGACGACGAAGCCGGTGCGCGAGGTGTCGCGCTCGCACCTGAACTACGTCGTCGCCGACACAAAGACGTGGGAACAGTCGGCCGCGTACTCCATCGACACGCACGACGCGGTCGTTGCCTTCGTGAAGAACCAGGGGCTCGGCCTCGCTATCCGGTATCTCCACGACGGGCAGGCCCGCGACTACATCCCCGACTTCGTCATCCGCCTCACGAACGGCGTCCACCTGATCCTCGAGACGAAAGGGTACGACCCGCTCGAAGCGGCCAAGGCGCAGGCGGCGCAGCGGTGGGTCGACGCGGTGAATGCGGATGGGGCCTACGGGGAGTGGTGCTACGCCGTCGTCCACGAGATGGCGGGGGTCGCAAACGTGCTCACTGCAGGCGGCGCGTAGAGTCAGAGGCCAGCACTTCCCCGTTCCGAGCTCCTCTCGAGACGCCGCCGAGCCCACACGTGACCGCCAGTACCTCATCCGTGCTGACGAGATCCGACAATGCAAAGAGCACCAGTCGGGGCTTCCATTGGCGGATCTTGTCGCGGAGCGCCAGGCTCGGGATCGTGGAGCAGCCCCACGCGCTCCAGGCGCCGCCAGAGCCTCCGGCCCAGACGCCCCTGGTAGTAGTGCCCGGCTGCGACGGAAACTGGAGCAGGATTGATTCCGACCAGCACGACACCGCCTTGCCTTGGAGGCCGGTCGGGAAGTGTGTCGACCGTGAGGCTGGCGAGTCGGTCGGGGCGGCGCCGCGCCTCGTCGGCAGCAAGCGGATGAGCGACACCGGCAACGCGCGTCGCATCGAGAAGCTCCCAGGCCGAGAGCCCCGACTCCTCGGCTGCACGCCCGATCGAGAGATCGCCACGCATGACGCCGAGGACGGCGTGCTCCACCTGCTCCGCGCCCGCTCCGGCTACCGCTTCTCGATGGGCACGAAGTCCCGCTCGCCTGCCCCCGTGTAGATCTGCCGCGGGCGGGCGATCTTCGTCTCGGGATCCGTCAGCATCTCCTCCCACTGCGCGATCCAGCCCGGAAGCCGACCGAGCGCGAAGAGGACAGTGAAGTAGTCCGTCGGATAGCCCATCGCCTTGTAGATCAGGCCCGAGTAGAAGTCGACGTTCGGGTACAGCTTGCGACTGACGAAGTAGTCGTCCTCGAGCGCGATCTTCTCGAGCTCGAGCGCGATCGCGAGCTTCGGATCGACACCCGTCTCCGCGAAGACCGAATCGGCGACCCGCTTGATCAGCGTGGCGCGAGGGTCGTAGCTCTTGTAGACGCGGTGGCCGAACCCCATCAGCCGGGTGCCGGCGCTCCCGTCCTTCACGGCCTCGACGAACGCGGGGACGTTCTTCACGTCGCCGATCACGTCGAGCATGTTCAGCACGGCCTCGTTCGCGCCGCCGTGGAGCGGCCCGTAGAGCGCGGCAATGCCCGCAGAGACGGCCGAGAAGGGATCGACGTGCGAGGAGCCGACGCCACGGACGGCGCTCGTCGAGCAGTTCTGCTCGTGGTCGGCGTGGAGGATCAGCAGGATCTCGAGCGCGCGCTGCAGGACAGGGTTCGGCTCATGGCGTCCGCCGATCTCGAACGTCATGTTGACGAAGTTGCCGATGTAGCTGAGATCGTTGCGCGGTAGGACGTACGGCAGGCCACGGTTATGGCGGAAGATCGTCGCGGCGATCGTGGGCAACTTCGCAATCAGACGCACTCGCTGGAGGTAGCGGTTCTCCGGGTCGGAGATGTCCTTCGCGTCCGGGTAGAAGGTCGAGAGCGCGCCGACGGCGCCGAGCAGCATTCCCATCGGGTGGGCGTCGTAGCGAAAGCCCGCCATGAAGTCCTCGATGTTCGTGTGGACGTAGGTGTGGATGCGCACATCGTCCGTCCAGCGCTGCAGCGCCTCCTCGGTCGGCAACTCGCCCTCGAAGAGGAGGTACGCGGTCTCGAGGAACCCGGCCTGCTCGGCCACCTGCTCGATGGGATAACCGCGGTAGCGGAGGATCCCCGCGTCGCCGTCGATGTAGGTGATCGCGCTGCGGCACGAGGCCGTATTCAGGTACGCCGGATCGAACGCGACGAGGCCGTCTCCCCCCGGGCCGACGATCTGCCGGAGGTCGGGCGCGCGGATCGCCCCGTCGACGATCGGCAGCGAGTACTCGCGTCCCGTGCGGTTGTCGACGACGGTGAGGGTCTCGGTCTCCATCAGGGCTCTCCCCCGAGAGTAACCGTCAGAAGGTGCGCCACGCGACGGTGAGTCGCGAGGGGCACGCTGCAAAGAGATGCCGGGGCCGGAGTCCCGCTCCGCCGACGTCTCTCGTTGCAAGAGAGTAGGAGTACGTTCGCGCTGAGCTTGCAACGCGCGGATCCGATTAGATGACTCTGATGTCGACCGGCCGCCCGACGACCGCGCGCAGCATCGCCGCCGCATTGCCGTTCGAGATCGCGATCGACATGTTGCCGTAGCTGTCCTCGTAGAGGATGACGTCCCCGGGCCGTGCGTCCGCGAACGTCCACGCGGCAACGGAGAAGTACCGTTGTCCGGAGATCTCTATCTCGACGCGGGTCCCCGGCACGATGCCGATCCGATCGAGGTCATCCCTCGTCAGGTTGAGGGCGACATTGCCGAAGCTGTCCAGGTACAGCGTCGAGGCCTGGACGAAGCCGTCCTCGGGAGCGTGTTCGCGAGGACGAGCGCGCCCTGCAAGACGGCCTGCGGCGGAATCCCGTGGGTGATGTCGATGATTCGCGCATCGGGCGCTATGCGCAGGACAACGCCATGGCAGGTTCCGACGAAGTCGTCCTGAAGGCCGAATCGCTGAGGAAGGTCACGAACACGGGCGCTGACGGAGTCTACGACGTGGCGACCACGCTCGCGATCCCCCTTCCGGCGTTCAGTGGCTCTCGGCGAGTTCGACTGCTGCGACGAGCCCCTCTACATCGTGCGTCAACGCCTCCGCGAAAACCTCGATGCCGGCCTCCCGCGCCGCCCGCGTCGTCTCGGGTCCGATCGTGAGTGCTGGGATCCCGGTTGCGAGCGCACCGAACGCTGTTGCTGCCGAGGCCGACGCCAGCAGGCAGAGATCTCCGGCGGGAGGCGGATCAGGACGGATCGCGTGCGTTCGATAGAGCGGCACGAAGTCTGCCGCGAGTGTGTCGACCAGGAACCTGCGAGCGCCCTCCGCGGCCGTCACGAGTACCCGACCCGCCGGGCGGGGCATCTCCGCTGCAAGACCCTCTTGCGTCGAGACGGTCGCGATGAGATCGGCGTGGCCCATCGCCTCGGCCGTTGCCCGACCGATCGCAGCAATGCGCGGCAACGGGCCGCGCGCGCGCCGGCGCAGCTCCCGGGCGCCGTTTTGGCTCGTGACGACAACCCAGTCGTACCCCGCAACGTCGATCGGCTCGTCCGAGAGCGGTTCAATCCAGATCAGAGGGCAATGCACGACATCGTGGCCGAGGGCCTCGAGCTGCTCGATCAGATCGTGCTCCTGCCCAGCCGGCCGCGTGACAATGAGCCTCATCGCACGGCGGCGAGCAGCTCCGCTGCGATCGTGGCGGGATTCTGACCTGTGCGACGCTCGAGCCAAGCGCCATCCTCGTGGGCGATCAGCCCGGTCAGCACCGAGCCGTCGTGAAACGCTGCCACGGGGGCAAGGCAGCCACCCCCGATGAGCGCGACACACCTGCGTTCTGCCTCGACACGTGATCGCGTCTCTTCGTCGTCCGCTCGCGCGACAAGATCTTCCTCTCCTGCGCGTACCTGGAGGGCGAGCGCGCCCTGTCCCGCCTCCGGGAGCATCACCTCTGGATCGAGCCTGAGGCCGATCTCCGCACTCAATCCCAAACGGTCTAGACCACAAGAGGCCAGCATGATCGCGTCGAGCCCCCGCTCTCCTCGCTTCCGCAGTCGCGTGTCCACGTTTCCACGCAGCGGCTCGATCGAGAGCGTCGGCTCGAAGGCGAGGAGCTGCGCCCGGCGGCGTGCCGATGCTGTGCCGATCCGCATCCCGGGTCGAATCGCGTCTGCTCCGCACAGCGCGTCCCTCGGATCCTCGCGGCGTGGGTAGGCGCCGACCGTGAGGCCGTCTGCGTCGACCGCGGTCATGTCCTTCGCGGAGTGCACCGCGACGTCGATTCGCCCTTCGAGCAGTGCCTCCTCGAGCTCCTTGACGAAGACGCCACGGGAGCCGATCTCACCAAACGGACTCGTCCGGTCGCGGTCGCCCGCGGTCGTGATCGGGACGAGCGCGATCTCGACCCCTGGCCGGCGCAACGCATCGGCAGCGCGCTCGGCCTGGGTGAGTGCGAGCCTACTTCCGCGGGAGCCGACGCGAAGCAGCACAGAGGCGGGTCGTCGTGCGTGGCTCGCCGCAGATGAGGCGGCCGCGCGGGCGGATGCGCACGAAGGCTGTCGGAGCCTGTACGGGGAGTGGTCTCGAAACGATTACCGGTCGCGTGACGATTGTTCTTCCTCCCCCAGTCCGAACAGGTGGCGTACGACGTCAGCATAGATCACACCGTCGGTGCCGGCCGCCGCCTCCTTCATGCGGACGGTCGGGAGGTGGAGAAGCTTCGCCACGATCTGCGACGTCATCGATTCGACGAGCTTTCGCTCGCTCTCGGGAAGCCGCCCCAGGCGTCCTTCGGCCTTTGCCAGTTCTCCAACCCGGATCTCCTCTGCGTGGGCGTGCAGCGAAGCGATCGCAGGAACGACCGCGAGCGATGCCTGCCACTCCCGGAAACGTTCCGCCTCGACCGCCACGAGGTGCTCGGCGTGAACAGCCTCGGCGCGGCGGCCGGCAAGCGATGTCTCGACGACCGCCTCGAGGTCATCGATGTCGTAGACGAAGCACCCGTCGATCGTCGAGAGCGTAGGGTCGACATCGCGCGGCACGGCAAGATCGACGAACAGAATGGGCCGGCCGCGCCGGCTCCGGAGCGCGGCCTCGGCGGCCGCCAGATCCACGACGAAGCCCGGCGCGCTCGTCGATGTGATCACGACATCGGAGGTCGCGAGCAGGGCGGGCACATCGGCCAGGCTCACGGCGGTCGACTCGACCTGCTCCGCGAGATCCATCCCGTGCTCGATCGTCCTGTTCGCAACGGCCCCGATCGTGCCGCCTCGCGACCGGAGATTGCGCGCCGTCAACTCGCTCATCTTCCCTGCTCCGATGAGGAGGACTGTGCGACCGCCGAGATCGCCGAACACCTGTTGGGCGAGCGCTGCAGCCGCTGCGGGAACCGACGACGGGTTCTCGCCGATCGCAGTCTCGACCCGTGCGCGACGACCGGCGTGCAGCGCCTGACGGAAGAGACGGTCGAGCAGAGGCCCGGTCGAGCCGCCGTCGAACGCTTCACGCACCTGCCCCAGGATCTCCCCCTCTCCGGGGACGAGCGAGTCGAGGCCGGCCGCGACCCTGAAGAGATGCAGTGCCGCACTGTCGTCTCCGAGGCGGTACAGCAAGGGCGCAAGAGCATCGGCGTCACCGGGTGCAAGCGCGAGAAGCGACGCCGTTGCGCGTTCCACGAGGTGGCTCGTCGTGTCGCTGGCTGCGAGGTAGACCTCGGTCCGGTTGCATGTCGAGAGAACCACGGCTTCGCAGCCGTCGGCGAGCTCGCCGGCGAGAGCAGCTGCGTCGGCCGGGCCGACCGCTACCCGCTCCCGCAACTCGACCGGCGCCTGTCGATGCGAAACGCCGACCAGGGCGAGCCTCATGAGGCGAAGTGGGTCAGAGGGAGCGCGACGGCCACGAGTGCGAAGCCGGCGACGAGAACCAGTGCAAAGCGACGGGCCTGGATCCGACCCTCGCGACGAAGAAGCAAGCCGACGGCGTACAAGCCCCAGATCGCGATCGCCGTTGCCATCGCGAGGTCGAAATCGCCCTGGTCGAAGCTCGCCACGCCGACGACGATCCCGAGCGTCAGGACGATCAGGGAGATGAGCGCCGTCCGTGCCGAGAGCCGATCGAGCGTCTCGAGCGGCGGCAGGCGAAGCCGAAGCACCCTGATATCGCGCCGCTTCAGACGTCGGTCCTGCCAGAGGTAGAGGCCCGCGAGGCCCCCCGCCAACGTCAAGCCCGCGAACCCGGCGAGCATCAGGCCGACGTGGAGCGCCAGGAGGACGCTCGAAGTATCACCGGTCGAGCCGCCGGTGCCACCACCTACCCAGGCTGCAAGAAGCAGCGCCGCCGCAAATGGCATCACCGCGAGCCCGAGGAGGCGGTACCGCGGAGTGCAGCCCCAGATCAGGTACGCGCCCACAACGAGCCAGACGAAGAGGTTCAGTGCGCCGGCCCAGGTACCCCACGGGAATCCATCAGCGTCGAACGCCTGTGCGATCAGGAGGCCGGTCTGAGCGAGCCAGCCGATCCTGACGCCCCAGATCCCGAGCCGTGCGGAGCCTCCCGGCACCCGGAGAACCCCTGCATACGCGAAGGCCGCCTCCCCATACCCGATCAGTGCGGGCCAGATGAGGAGCTCAGCCATCGACGCTTCGCTCGCGCGCAAGGGCAGCGAGCTCGCCGGTCTCACGCTCGAGTCGCGAAAGCTTGGCCGCGATAATCGCCACCCAGAGGAGCACGAACACGAGAACAACGCCGTAGGCAAGTGCGACGTACTGTCCCTGGCTCATGAGAGCGCCTCCCGCAGCTCGCGCAGGTTGGCATCGGTCCGTTTGCCGACGAGCTCGATCCGGTACATGACGTACGCGAGCAGCGTAATCCCCACCCAACAGACGAGGAAGGATCCGAACATCGTTCCGGTCATCTGCGGACCTTCCCGCGTGAACACGGTGGGATGGATGAAGTCGCTCGCAAGACGGATCGCAAAGAAGCTGACCGGGATAAGGGCGACACCGAACAGAGCGTAGACCGCGCAGATCCGCTCTCGGCGAGCACCCTCGTCGACCGAGAACCGAAGCATGAAGTAGGCGCAGTAGAAGAGGAAGAGCACGAGGAAGAGTACGAGCTGGTTCGAGCCCCAGCTCCACCACACGCCCCACGATGCCTTCGCCCAGATCGACCCCGTGATCAGCGTCAGTGCACCGAAGATCGTGCCCTGGTGAATCCACGTGTAGCTCTCGAAATCACGCCGCTCGCCGCCGACCCAGAGCAGACGGAGTGCCTTCCAGGCACCGAGGCCGAAGCACAGGTAGGCCGTGAGGGCGATGGGCACGTGGAAGTAGAAGATGCGCTGGGACACACCCTGATCGACGTCCTCGGGCGCGACGAGCAGTGCAAGCACAACTGCGATCCCGAGAACGGCGGTGGTCGCAAAGGCGAGGAGTGGGAGGTTATTCCGTGATGACATATTCGAAGGTGGCCCATGCCAGTATCGCGAAGACGAGGTCGTACAGGCCGAGGAAGGTGAGGTAGGTCGCGCCCTCGGGCGAGATTCCAGCGCCGACACCGCCCACGATCAGAGGAATCGCGAGCGGTAGGAAGAGGAGCGGGAGAATGACCTCGCGTCCCCGGCTCGCGGCGGCCATGGCAGCGAGGAGCGAGCCGACGGCACAGATGCCGATGCTCGCAAGCACGACGCCCGCAACGGCCACGAGGTCGACAGGTGCGAAGAAGAGCGCGAACGCGGGTAGAGCAACAAGCTCGGCGGCTGTCAGAAAGACGAGGACGGCAAGCGTCTTACCGAGCCAGATCGCGCTCCTGTCGCACGGCGCGAGAACGAGGCCGTCGAGAGCGCCGCCTTCACGCTCCGGCGCCCACGCGCGCGCGAGGCCGAGCAGCGCCGTGAAGATGAGCGCGATCCAGAGCAGGCCGTAGGCAGCGTCGTCGGCCGTGCCGGTCGGGAGCGCGAAGTGGAAGACGACGAGCGTTGAGAGGACGAAGAGAAGCATCGCCGGGAGCGTGTCCCGGGCCCGTAGCTCGAGCCGGAGATCCTTGCGCGCGAGGGCGACGACGTCGGACGCGTACAGCGTGAGGGCGCTCATGCGAGAACGAGCCTGTCCGTGGCGAGCGCTTCGACGCGGGCCGGATCATGCGTGGAGAGCATCACCGTGCGCTCGCCCGCGAGCGCCGAGAGCTCCATGTCTAGCACACCGGCACCGTCCTCGTCGAGCGCAGTGAACGGCTCGTCGAGGACGAGCAGAGCCGGATCGTGTAGCAGTGCCCGACACAGCGCGAGGCGTTGGATCATGCCGCGTGAATACGTGGAGACGCGGTCGGAGCGTGCGTCCCAGAGGCCAAAGCGTTCAAGCAGCATCCCACTGCGTTCCCTGCGGTCGGCGACGCGATAGAGCCGCCCGAACAACTCGAGATTTTCGAGCGCGGTCAGCTCCTGGTAGACGAGTGGCTCGTGGCCCACAAAGCCCAGGTCTCGGCGATCGCCGCTGACCTCCAGCACGCCTCCTGTCGGTGCCGCGAGCCCCGCGACGAGTCGAAGCAAGGTCGTTTTCCCGGCGCCGTTTGCTCCGGTCACGACCAGGAACCCGCCGCGCGGAACGGCGAACGAGACGCCCCGCAGTACACGCTTGCGTCCGTAGCGCTTCTCGAGGCCTTCCCCAAGAACGACCGGGCCGGCCGCGGCGGCAGCGACGTCGATCACGAGGTCAGCGTGTCCAGGGCGACGAAGACGAAAAAAACGACCGCGATCAGGCCGTTGACCGTGAAGAACGCGGCGTTGAGCCGGTCAAGATGCCCCGGTCGGACGAGAGAGTGCTCGTAGATCAGGAGTGCCGCGACCGCGACCACCCCGAGCCAGTAGAAGATATCGCTCCCGAGCCCTACGCCGACGGCAGCGAGAAGCGTCACGGCGGCGGCGTGAAAGAGGCGTGCCCCGACGAACACACCGCGTTCGCCAAACCGCGTCGCCCAAGAGCGAATGCCCTGCTGCAGGTCGTGGGCGAGGTCGAACAGAGAGTAGAACAGGTCGAATCCGGCAACCCAGAGGCCCTGCGCCGCGAAGAGTGCCCACGCCTCGAACGGCGCTTCACCGGTCACCGCGAGCCAGGCACCAAGCGGTGCGAGGCCCGTACAGGCGCCAAGCCAGACGTGACAGAGCCACGTCACGCGCTTCAGATACGGATAGATCACGAACATCGCGACCGGAATCGGCCAGAGCCAGCGAACGATCGGCTCGAGCTGAAACGCGGCGACGAGGTACAGCGCCTGGGCGGCGGCGCAGAAGGCCCAGACCTGGGCGCGAGAGAGGGCCCCGGAGGGAATCTCGCGGGTTACCGTGCGCGGGTTTCGGGCGTCGAGTTCTGCGTCGATGAGTCGATTCAGGCCCATCGCGAGCGTGCGGGCGCCGACCATCGCAAGGGTCAGCCAGACGGTCGGGCCGACGCCCGGAAAGCCGTCGACGGCGAGGAACGCGCCGACATACGCAAACGGGAGCGCGAAGACGGTGTGCTCGAGCTTGACGAGCGAGGCAAAGCGGCGCGGGAGCGAGAGCGTGGCCGTGCTCACGTCTGGCGGTGTCGGGAGCTCTGGTCGCCCTCTGCAAGCTCGAGACCATGCAGAAGAGCAGGCTGGAGAACGGCGAAGCCGTCGCGACAGCCGCCCGGGGAGCCCGGAAGGTTCACAACGAGCGTCGCGCCCCTCAGGCCGGCGACACCCCGGGAGAGCAGTGCATGGGGTGTTCGCGTCCTCGCATCGGCGCGGATCGCCTCGGCGATCCCGGGAGCCTCGCGTTCGAGGATGGGACGCGTCGCCTCCGGCGTGACGTCACGGGGTGTGAATCCCGTGCCGCCTGTCGTCAGAACAAGAGAGTTGCTATTCGAGAGGTCGACGATCGCAGCGGAAATCACGTCCGTGTCGTCGGGCACGACGCGGCGCTCGACCTCGAACCCCTCGGCCGTCAGAAGCTCCGTTAACGTGTCGCCGCTCCGGTCCTCCCGCGTGCCGTGATGGACACCGTCCGAAACCGTGAGCACGGCTGCCCTCACGCCGGCTCCTTGGTCTTCTCGACGAGCGTCACACCCGAGATCGTCATCCCCTTGTCGATCGCCTTGGCCATGTCGTAGACCGTCAATCCGGCAACGGCAACGGCCGTCAGCGCCTCCATCTCCACGCCCGTCTGCGCCGTCGTCTCCGCGACGGCGGTGATCTCGACTCCGGCCTCGACGACGGTGAGCTCGACCTCGACGACGGTCAGTGGCAGGGGGTGGCAGAGTGGAATCAGGTCACTCGTTCGCTTCGCGGCCATGATCCCGGCGAGCTTCGCCGTCGTGAGCGCGTCGCCCTTCGGAAGGTCTCTGAGCCGCCTCGCAGTCTCCGCCGCCATGAGAACGGAGCCCCGGGCGACGGCACGACGCCGCGACAGCGGCTTGGCACCGACGTCCACCATGCGGATCGTCCCGTCGGCCTGAACGTGCGAGAGGTGGGTCATAGAAGCATCGTACTCGGAGGCGGCGAAATGCCCGGCCTGAGGCACGAGACTCTCAGCCAGGCTCAGGAAGGCCTCTCGGCGAGGGTCACCTGCACGACGCGGCGCGTCTTCCCACCCCGCAGAACGGCGAACTGCACCTTCTCTCCGGCCACGTGCAAGGCGACGGCCCGCGACACGTCCTGCGCACTCGTGATCTGTGTGCCGCCGATCCTGACGATGACATCGCCACCGAGGGAGACCTGGACGCCGTCGGCGTCCTCCACGCTCGTACCACCACGCAGACCCGCCCGGGAGGCAGGCGTGTCGGGTTGCACCTTGGCGACGAGCGCCCCGCGCGATGCCGTGAAGCCGAACTTCTGCGCGAGCCGGGGCGTGACGTCCTGAGTCGTGACGCCGACGTAGGCGTAGGAGACACGGCCCGTGCGGACCAGCTGGTCGAGCGCTCGGCGCGCCGTGTCGATCGGGATCGCGAACCCCACGCCCTCGCCGGCGCCGCTCGTCGATCGAATCTGGGCGTTGATGCCGATCACGCGGCCGCGAGCGTCGAACAAAGGACCGCCCGAATTGCCGTGGTTGATCGGCGCATCGGTCTGGATCGCGTCGGAAATGCTGTAGCCGGACGTCAGAGAGTCGATCGTGCGGTTCGTCGCAGAAACGACGCCGACGGAGAGCGAGCTCTGCTCGTTGAATGGGCTCCCGATCGCGGCGACCGGTGTCCCGACGACGACGGTGGCCGACCTCCCGAGCGGGACGGGCGCAACGGGATGAAGTGCAGTGTCGACGCGGATCGCAGCGACATCACTGAACAGATCCCAGCCCACGATCTTCGCGGGCACGCGATCGCCGTCCTTGAACTCGACGTACACCGTCTCGGCACCGGTGACGGCGCCACCGGACGAATGTGCGACGTCCGTCACGACGTGGGCATTCGTCAGGATCGTGCCGTCTCGGTCGACGATGAATCCCGAACCCTGGGCCTGCCCCTCCACGCCGAGATCGGCGTAGATCGTCACGACACCCGGCGAGCGTCGCGCGTAGATCGCGGCCGGGTTGAAACCCGTCCCGATCGGTGGCACGGCGGCCGGGGCCGCAACGTCCACCGGAATCGTGCGCTCGACGACCACGGTCGAGGTCTGGCCGCCCGTGGCCCCGGTCAGCGCTCCGATCGCGAGCGCGGCTGCGCCTCCGAGCACGGCGGCGACGACGGCGATGGCGAAGACACGCGGCTGCACGAACCCACTGTAGCCAGGCGAGGTGGCCGTACCGCTCGCGCCCATGCCCCGTTTCCACGTGGAAACGGGGGATCGGTCGGCTCAGGCGAGCCCATCGGCTCCTGGCGAGGTGTCAGCCGGCACTTCCAGCGTGAAGACGGTGTCGCCGGGTTGGCTCTCGACCGTCACCGTGCCGTGCATCCGCCCCGCCAGCTCGCGAGCGATAGCGAGGCCGAGGCCGCTCCCCGACGCCTGACCGCCGTCGACCCGGTAGAACCGCTGAAAGATCCGACCGAGGTGCTCCGGTGGAATACCGGGGCCGTTGTCTCGGACGAGAAGCGCCACCCGACTCCCGCGGCGCTCGGCACGGAGCTCGACCGTGGTTCCCGCCGGGGTGTGGGAGAGCGCGTTGCCCGTCAGAGCACGTGCGATCTGCTGGACTCGCTCCTCGTCCGCGAGCGCCCAGGCATCATCGTCGACCGTGACAACGAGCGTGTGGCCCGACGCGTCCGCCACGGCCCCGAACTCCTCTGCGACCACTCTGACCACCTCGGCGAGACCCACGTCCTCCGCTTCGATCCGGATCCGCCCGACGTCCATCCGGGACAGGTCGAGCAGATCTGTTGCGAGCTTCGTCAGTCGATCGACCTGCGCCCGTGTCGTTGCCAGGAACTCCCGCCGTGTCTCGTCGTCGAGGTCTTCGTCAACGAGGAGCTCGAGGAATCCGGCGAGCGAGAAGAGCGGCGTGCGCAGCTCGTGAGAGGCGTTCGCAACGAACTCCTTCCGTGCCAGGTCGACCTCCGCGAGCTGGATCCTCATCCTGTCGACCGAGCCCGCGAGTTGCCCGACCTCGTCGTTGCCGGTGTCAAGGAGCGATTCGTCGAACGCGCCCTCGGCGATCCTGTCTGCCGCCTTCTGGATTCGGCCGAGTCGCCGTGCGTGTACTGCGGCGACGGTGAATCCGAGAACGAGAGCGATCAGGAGCGCGACGACGGTCGCGTACGCGAGCCGTCGTTTGACGAGGGCAACCGTGGCGAGCTGATCCTCGAGCGAGCTCGAGAGGAGCATCACATCGCCCGTCGCAAGGAGGGTCGTGGCCACCTCGGCGTACTCACGGCCGTCGCGCACGATCCGTGCCCGCACCGTTCCGGCGCCCTTTGCCGCCTCGAGGGCCGCAGGGTCGTTCTCGATCTCGAACCGGCCCACGGGGGACGAGTCGGCGAGTGACCGGAGGACTTCGTTGCGTGGAGGATCTGTGACGTCGAAGACGACGACCCGTGCGTTCGAGACGAATGCGGACGCTCCGACGAAGTCGTCGAGCCGCTGTTGGTTCAACGCGTAGTTGACCGCCAGTGCCTCGGCGTCACGCTGCAGCTGCTCCAGCTTGGCATTGACGAGTCGGAGCTCGAGCGACGGGACGACGATCGCGTATGCCGCGAGGAGCGCGCCGCCAACGATGCCGAGCAGCGCCAGCGTCAGCTTGACGCGGATGCCGCCCGGAATGCTCATCCGTCGCGGAAGCGGTATCCGGCGCCACGGACCGTGAGAATCAGCTCCGGTTCGCGGGACTCGACCTCGATCTTCTCGCGCAGGTGCCGGACGTGGACGTCGATGGTGCGTGGCTCGCGATAGTCGGCCCCTCCACGGAGCCGTTCGAGGAGCTGTCGGCGCGAGTAGACGACACCGGGGTTTGCCGCGAGCAGAGCGAGCAGCTCGAATTCGACAAATGTCAACTGGACGAGCTCGCCTCGTACCTCGACCGTCCGTCGCGGCAGATCGATCTTGACGTCGCCGCGATCGATCGTCTCCTCGCGCTTTCCGCCGAGATGCGGTGTCGCAGCACGGCGCAGGACAGCCCTGACCCGGCTCCGGAACTCACGGATCAGGAACGGCTTCGTGATGTAGTCGTCCGCTCCGAGCTCGAGCCCGAGCACCTTGTCGAGCTCGTCATCCCGAGCGGTGAGCATGATGATCGGAACGGTACTTTCGGCCCGGAGGCGCTTGCAGACCTCGAGGCCGTCGAGTTTCGGGAGCATGATGTCGAGCACGACGAGGTCGATCTCTTCCTCGCCGAAGCGCCTAAGTGCCTCCTCGCCGTCCCAGGCCGGAACGACGCGATACCCGTCTCGCTCGAGCGGGTAGGTGAGGAGCTTCTGGATAGCTTCCTCGTCGTCGACGAGCAGGATGGTTGAGGTCTCGGGCATCGTCGGTGTCACACGCCACGGGGCTACGGGTCCGGGAGGTCGTACTATAGCCCCCGTCGTGGTGACCCCTGATTCAGCGAGGAGGCAAGGCCGGAGACCGCCCTCCGATCGGCCTGCTGCACGGTCTCGGCGGCGCACCCGGCGGCGAAATTCCGACCAGCCCATCAACGGCGCCATCGTTCGAGGAGCGAGCCTGCTCCTCGTCGTTCCCCTCCTCGTGCTCGCGTTCACGATCGCGACGCCAGGCCCATTCCCCGCCTCGACCCTTCCGCCGGCGTTCGACGGTGGCTCGGCCACCCAGCTCGCGACAGAGCTGGCGAGGGACTTCCCTGACCGCGAGCCGGGGACGGAGGGTGCCCTGGGCGCAGCGGGCTGGGTGAAGGAAAGGCTCGCCCTGTACGGCCTTCCCACGACAGAAGACGCATGGGATGAAACGATTCCCGGGCTCGGGACGGTGCGACTCCGAAACCTCGTCACGGTCATCCCCGGCGCGAGCACCGATGCAATCCTCTTCCTCGCGCACCGCGACAACATCGGCAGCGGTCCTGGCGCGAACGACAATGCGTCGGGAACGGCAGCACTGATCGAGATCGAGCGGGGATACGGGCGGCTCGGCACGATCGCAAGGCGCCCGACACCGGAGCACACGTTGATCTTCCTCTCCTCCGATGGCGGCGCGTTTGGTGGCTTTGGCGCCGAGCGATTCGCGGCGCGCTCGCCGCGGCGCGACACGGTTCGCGCGGTCGTGTCACTCGACGCCCTCGCGGGGTCAGCGAGGCCCCGGCTCGAGATTGCAGGACTCGCGCCGCGGTCACCTGCGCCGGCGCTCGTGCGTACCGCTGATGTTCGCGTCGAAGACGAGCTCGGTGCCGCACCCGTCTACCCCGGCTGGCTCACGCAGCTCGTCAACCTCGGGATTCCGTTCGGCTACGGCGAGCAGGCTCCATTCCTCGGTCGCGAGATCTCTGCCCTCCGTCTCACGACCGCGAACGACGGAGGTGGTGAAGCGACCTCCGACACAACGGCGCAACTCGATCGTCGTCAGTTCGTCAGGCTCGGTCGCGCCGCCGAATCGGTGCTCGCGTCACTGGACAACGGCATCGACCTCGCGGGGGGAACGAACGGTTACGTCTACCTCGGGTCTCGGATCGTTCGCGGCTGGGCGATCGAGTTCGTGCTCCTCGTCGCACTGATCCCCTTTCTTGCGGGCGTCGTCGACCTCCTTGCACGCAGTCGACGGCGGCGGCTCCCGCTCTCGGATGGGTGGCGGGCGCTCCGAACCCGCCTCGGCGTCTGGCTCTGGATCGGTTTCGTGATCGGCGTGGGCGCGCTCGCCGGTGTCTTCCCGCGCGGGTCGGCGCTTCCACCACCACCGGATAGCCCCGCCGTCACGGACTGGCCGGTGGTCGGCCTGGCGCTCGTCGGCGCCGCCGCCGCGTTCGGCTGGTGGCGAGCCCGTCGCGTTCTCATCCCAACGGCCGCAGCAACGGCGGAGGAGGTGCTGGCCGGATACGCAGTCTCGCTCCTCGCGCTCGGAGGGATCGGGATCGCAACCGCGGTGATCAGCCCCTATGCCCTGCTCTTCATTGTCCCCTCGCTGTATGCGTGGCTGTGGCTACCGCAGGTCGCCACAGGAGCCGGCTGGCTGCGCGACTGCCTGTACGGCATCGGGCTCGCCGGGCCGGCTCTTGCGCTCGTTGCGGTTGGAACCCAGCTCGAGCTCGGTCTGAACACGCCGTTGTACCTCGTCTCCTTGATGACGCTGGGCTTCGTCTCCTGGCCGACCGTGCTCGCGCTCATCGCCTGGGCAGCGGTGGCATCACAGCTCGGTGCCCTCGCATCCGGGCGGTATACGCCCGTTGCGCGAGGACGCTCGGAGCGCCCTGGCGACAAGGGTGCCTCAGCCTGAATCCACCGTTTTGCGCGGGCGTTGCATCTCGTCGGGCTCGCCAGGCCGCTTCCCGTCGGGGTGGGCACCGTTTCTTCGGACTCTGGTGGTGCCCACCCGAACGGTGCGCTCCGTGGGGGGATGAGGCCCCACAGGCCACCAGCCTGCGCGGCCCATCCCCCACGTCCTGACGACCCCGACGAGCGCCTCGCGATCACGCAAAACGGTGGACTCAGGCTCAGAGAGGCAGGAAGCGGACGCGCGACCCGGCGGGAAGTGATCCCGACCCACGGGGAATCCAGGCGAGACCGGTAGCCGCCGTCGTGTGCGCGATCATGTGAGATTCCTGGCCGACGATCGGCTCGACAAGCGCACCGTCCTCACCCCACGTCACTCGCGCCCGGACGAAGTCGTCCCGCTCCGGTCGCTGCGAGATCGGAGCCGCCAGGAGACCCGGCCGAAACGGTGGAGCCGGGTCGGTGTGACCGGTGAGGGCAAGCAGCGCCGGACGGACGAAGAGGAGCGCTCCGACGAGAGCGGACACCGGGTTTCCCGGCAAGCCGAAGACGAGCGTCCGCCCCCGGCAACCAAAGGCGAGCGGCTTTCCAGGCCGCATTGCCACGCCCCAGAAGACCTCCTCGACGCCGAGGCGTGCCTGAACAAGCCGAACGAGATCGTGGGGCCCGACGGATACTCCGCCCGACGTGACGACGACGTCCGCTTCGAGGGCCTGCTCGAGCGAAGCCGCGTGTGCATCCTCCGTATCCTCCGCGGCCGCGAGTCGGGTCACTGCTCCGCCTGCAGCCTCGAGTACGGCCGCGAGCATGAGGCCGTTCGATTCGTAGATCTGGCCGCGTGCCAGAGGTTCACCGGGGGGCCGAAGCTCCGTCCCGGTAGCGACGATCGTGACGCGTGGTACGCGATGCGCCATGACGCTCTCGATCCCGCATGCCGCGAGAGCTCCGAGACGGGCAGGCGTGAGGACGTCACCGGGTGAGACGAGGGCCGACCCGATCCGAACGTCTCCGCCGGGCTCGCGAATGTTGTCACGTGTCGGCACGGGCTCCGGGATCGTCACCGTGTCTCCTGTCACCTCGACCCGCTCCACCGGAACGACCGTATCGGCACCCTCCGGGACAACGGCCCCTGTCGAGATCTCGATCGCCTGGTTCGCGCCAAGAGTCGCATCCGACGGTCGACCCGCCGCGGAGTGATCGACGATGGCCAACGTGCCGGGGAGATCCACAGACCGGACGGCGTACCCGTCCATCGACGAGCTCCGGAAGGGGGGGACGTCGACCGCCGAGACGACGGTTTCGGCGCTCACCCGGGTCGCTGCAGCTGCGAGCATGACCCGCTCGGCAGGAAGCGTTTCTACGCGCGCGAGAATGAGGGCAAGAGCCTCGTCCACTGAAAGCAGGTTGCTCACGAATCTCACGCTACACCAGGCGGACGGGGTACCCTCGCGTCGTGATCTCGGTCGTCATTCCCGTGCACAACGAGGAGCGAAGCGTCGCGCTGCTCTATGACGAGCTCTCGGCCACGTTCCTCGGTGAGGGGCTCGCGTGGGAGGCCGTGTTCGTCGATGACGGCTCCACGGACGGGACGTTCGCCGCGCTGACCCACCTGCATGCCGCGAACGACAACGTTCGTGCGGTACGTTTCCGACGGAACTTCGGTAAGGCTGCCGCGCTCGACGCAGGATTCAAGGAGGCCGGCGGAGACATCGTCGTGACGATCGACGGAGACCTCCAGGACGATCCCGCCGAGATCCCTCGGCTTCTCGCCCGGCTCGACGAGGGGTACGACCTCGTTACGGGCTGGAAGACGAAACGGCGCGATCCGCTGACGCGTCGTATCCCGTCGAAGCTCTTCAATGCCGTCGCGGGAAGGGTCTCGGGGATTCGACTGCACGATATGAACTGCGGTCTCAAGGCATACCGCGCCGATGTCCTCGATGGGCTCAACCTCTACGGCGAGCTCCACCGCTACATCCCCGTCCTCGCCCACTACCGCGGGTACCGGGTCACGGAGCTCCCGGTGAATCATCGGCCACGCGAGCACGGAAGCTCGAACTACGGTGTCGAGCGCTACGTGCGCGGGTTTCTGGATCTCCTCACGGTGACGTTCATGGGACGCTACAGCCACCGCCCGCTCCATCTCTTCGGTGGCCTCGGACTCGCCGCGGGGGCACTCGGGTTCGCGATTCTGCTCTATCTGACAGTTGTCAAGCTGACCGGTGACGCGATCGGACAGCGACCTCTGCTCACACTCGGGGTGCTGCTCGTCGTGGTCGGAATCCAGTTGCTGTCGCTCGGTCTCCTCTCGGAATTGATCACAAGTCACCACGAGGAGCGCTCCGGCGCGCCCGATCGGGCCGGCCGGTTCGTCGACGAAGTGCTGCGGTAGTGCGCTGACGTGCGCGTCCTCTATTTCGGAACCTACGATCGGGCCTACCCTCGCAACGCTCAGGTGATCTCCGCGTTGCGCGCCACCGGCGTCGAGGTGATCGAGCAACACCGTCCGGTCTGGGAGCGGCGGCACAACTGGAAGGTCGGGTTCCGACAGATGTTGCGGGTCGCTGAAGCCGAGCGCAGCCTTCGCCATACCGGCGATGTCGGTCGTGACGCTGACGCCCTGATCGTCGGGTATCCGGGTCACTTCGACCTCCCTGCCG
Organism: Thermoleophilia bacterium; assembly: GCA_026785685.1. Classification (GTDB taxonomy): domain Bacteria; phylum Actinomycetota; class Thermoleophilia; order Gaiellales; family Gaiellaceae; genus Gaiella. The sequence continues at coordinate 13,993 of JAJAZN010000267.1, read as the reverse complement.
CGAAGCGGGTGGCGCGTGGTCGGCCGGTGATCTTCAACCCGCTCGTCTCCCTCCACGACACGGTCGTGGGTGATCGTGGCAGGTTTCGACAGGGATCGACCGCTGCGGGAATCGTGCACCTCGTCGACCGACGGGCGTTTCGGCGAGCCGATGTCGTCGTCGCCGACACAGACGCTCACGCCCGGTTCTTCCGTGAGGAATTCGGGCTGGCCGCAGATCGTCTCGAGGTGTGTTTTGTGGGAGCGGAGGACAGGTTGTTCCACCCGGGGTGGCAGCCTGAGCGGCGGTTTCATGCGCTTTTTGTCGGAAAGCTCATCCCGCTCCACGGGCTGGAGACGATCCTCGCAGCGGCCGAGCTTGCACCCGAGATCACGTTCCGGGTCATCGGTAGCGGTCAGCTCGAGTCGCTCCTCGCGACGCGTGGAGGCAACGTCGACTGGGCTCCGTGGGTCGAGTACGCCGACCTGCCGGCCGAGATTCAGGCAGCCGGGTGCGCGCTTGGGATCTTCGGCTCCGGCGCCAAGGCGGCACGCGTGATTCCGAACAAGGCCTTTCAGGCACTCGCCTGCGCGACTCCCCTGGTTACGGCCGACACACCCGCGGCGCGCGAGTTGCTCGCCGACGGACGAGACGCGCTTCTCGTCCCACCCGGCGACCCGACCGCCCTCGCACAGGCGGTCCGGCTTCTGGCTCGTGACCACGAGACCCGTGCTCGAATCGGAGCCGCAGGGCGTCAAACGTACGTGGAGCGGGCCGACGAAACAACGCTCGGGCTCCGCTGGCGGGCAGTCGTCGAGCGAGCGATCGCCGCGGCATGACGCGTCCTCGGAGCCTTTTGTGGATTGCGGTCGGCGCTTTCTGCGTGGGCATGTCCTCACTCTCGGTGCTCCAGCAGCGAGCGTTCGAGACGGGGCGCTTCGATGTCGGCAATCTGACCCAGGTCGTCTGGTCGACTGCGAACGGCCGCTTTCTCGAGATCACCGATGTGAACGGCGAGCAGATCTCCCGCCTCGGTGCCCATTTCGACCCGATTGTCGTCCTCCTCGTCCCGCTCTGGTGGATCTGGCCCAGCCCCGAGCTCCTTCTTGTCGCGCAGGCCGTTGCCGTCGCCCTCGGCGCGGTTCCCGTCTATCTGCTCGCGAGGAAGCACCTCGGAAGCGACCGAGCAGGGCTCGTTTTCGGCGTCGTCTACCTGCTCTACCCCCCGACCCAGTGGCTCGTCGTCGACGACTTCCATCCCGTTGCGTTCGCCACACCCCTCCTCCTTGCAGCGATCTGGTTCCTCGACGAGGATCGGCTGTTGCCGTTTGCGCTTTGCGCCGGAGCCGCCTGTCTCACGAAGGAACAGATCGGCCTCGTCGTTGCGATGCTCGGGCTCTGGTACGCGATTGCACACGGTCGAAAGCGGGCGGGCGCCCTGATTTTTGGGGCAGGCACCGTCATCGCGGTGCTCGCCACGGCAATCATCGTTCCGGCGTTCGCTCCGGGCGGCGGGTCGCCTTTCGAAGGACGCTACGCGTCTGTTGGAGGATCGCCGGCCGGCATCGTGCGCGGGGCGTTCGAGCATCCGCTACGGCTGGTGCAGGCCCTCGCCGAACACCGCGATCTCACGTATCTCATCGATCTGCTCGCCCCGCTCGGCGGCCTCTCGCTCCTCTCGCCGCTGCTTGCGGCGTCGGCGCTGCCCGAGGTCGCGATCAACCTCCTCTCGGATACGCCGACGCAGACATCGATTCACTTTCACTACACGGCCGGCGCGATTCCGGGGCTCGTCGCCGCTGCCGTTCTCGGAGCCAGCCGGATCAAGCGGCGGTGGCCCGGCGCCTCGACCGCCCTCGCGACGGCGCTCGTTCTCCTCGTCGTCGGTTCGGGAGTCGTGCTCGGCCCCCTACCGATCTGGGCCCATGTCCCCCTTGGCTCCACGCTGGCGGCGGACGCTCACGTCATAACGGCTCACGATCGCACTGCTGCCCGCGTTCTCCGGGTGATCCCTCCCGGCGCCCCGGTCAGCGCGACAAACACCCTGGGAGCCCATCTCTCCGAGCGGCAACGGATCTTCAGCTTCCCCGTCCTCCGCGAGGCGACGTGGATCGCGCTCGACCTGACCAGGCCGAGCTACCGCGACAACGCTCCCGGCAGACGCTTCGCCGGCGCCTACGATCGGCTTCGACGGAGTGGTGGTTGGACCGTTGTACGACGCGAGGACGGCATCGTCATCCTACGTAAAAAGGTCTAGTCCTTTAGTGGTCTAGACCGTAATTGTTTGAGGGAGCAGATACAGACAGAGGACGAGGCATGCGGCGAGCGCCGCTCGGTCGTCGTCGGCTGCCGCAAGCGGAACGGCCCAGGCGAGGTACCAGACCGCAAGATACGGCGTCGTGACGAGCACGAGACAGGCCGCGAGGCCAAGACGGGCGCGACCCTGGTTCGCCTCACGCAGCAGCCATGCGAATCCGATCACGAACGCCGCAACCGCGAGACAGAGCGCGAGACCGCCCGGCACGCCGAGTTGCTCCAGCCGATGGGGGAAGGCGTAGCTCGTCTCGAGAGCGGCATTTCCGGCGAGCGGGAAGATCGCGAGCGGCCAGGCCGGGCCGTAGAGACCCGTCGCGACCGTCGCAACGGCAACAGCTGCGATTGCGAAACCGCGATGCCCGGTGCGACGACCGGTCGCTCGTGCTTCGGCGGCTCGGAGAGCAAGGAACAGGATCGGTACCCACTTGATCGTGACTGCGAGCACCCACATGACGCCCGCGGCCTGCAGGCGTCGTGAGGCCGACAGCGCGAGCGCTGCCAGAATCAGGGCGCCGACCCAGGCATCGTTGTGTCCTCCTCCCGCAGCATGGATGGCGAGGAGGGGATTCCAGCCGACGAATGCGACCGCAAACACCTTCCGCCGCGAGAGGCGACCGGCGAGGAGTGCCGCCGTGAGAGTGGCGAGAGCCGCTAGTGCTTTGTACGTCCACGCGGCGACGTCCTCGGAGTCGCCTGCGAGGATCGCAAGCGGCTCCGACGCGATCGAGAACGCCGGCCCGTAGACGCTCGTCGTGTCGATCCAGGCGCTGCCCATCCAGGGGAGAGCGGGGTTCGCGGGAAACTCCTCGGGCGCCTCGGTGTACGGGTTTCCGCCTCCGGTGGAGCCGATCCAGCCGTACGACCAGTACGACCAGGCGTCCGTCGAGAGGAGCAGCGGCGCCGCCACCGGAACGAGCTGGATCGCCGCAGCGAGGAAGATCGCGGCCCTAGTGGAAGCCGGCACCGTTCTGAGGGCGGCGAGGGCGACGAGATACGTCGCGAACGCCCCAAGCAGAAGCGCGAGGAACCACGGGGCCGTGCCCTCGACCTTGCCTCCCTGCACCGGCACAAGGGGAGAATCGGTCTGCCAGGCAAGTGCACAAGCCACCGCAGTGAGAACAAGCGTGGCTACTCCGGCCGGGATCGCGGCCGTGCGCCTCACGGCGCCTTGGGCGTCTTTGCGGGCCTTGCCGGGGTCTTCGTCGTCGCGGTCAGGGCAGTCCCGGTCGTCTCGGTCTCGGTGCTCGTCGTCGGTGCAACGTAGAGCGGGTCATAACTCAGAGCGAGCGGGCCGCGCTGGAATGGCTGGTAGACAGGTGGGCTCTTCGGTTCGAGGAACTCCCTGACGGGCCGAAGGCCGATCGTGCGCTCCATCAGCTTCCGCCAGATCTCGGCCGGGAAGCTCCCGCCCGAGACAGAGATCCCGTGCACGTTCTCCATGGGGATCTCGCCCGCCGCGTAGCCCATCCAGACGGCGGTCGCAAGCTCCGGCGTGTATCCGACGAACCAGGCATCCGCGTGCTTGTCCGTTGTTCCCGTCTTGCCGGCAGCGGGCCGACCGAACGCCGCCCTGACGCCGGTGCCGTACCTCACATTGTCCTCGAGGATCTCTGTCACCTTTGCGGCGACGCCGTCCGGGATCACGCGTGTCCGCTTCGGCGTACCCCACCCGGCCTTCGTGTCTTCCTTGCCGTTCGGTAGGACGACCTTTCGGATCGCCGTCGGCTCGGAATAGATACCTCCGGCGGCGAGCGTTGCGTACGCGGACGCCATGTCCAGGGGCGAAACGGCGACTGACCCGAGGCCCATTGCCGGTACGAACTGGCCGTTGACCTCGAGCGGCGAACGAACGCCCAGTTTGCGGGCAGTCTTGCCGACCTGCTCGGGCCCGACGTCGAGCGTCAACTGCGCGTACACGACGTTGTCCGAACGGAGCGTCGCCCGCGAGATCGATGTCCAGCCGTTGTAGGTGGAGTCGTAGGTCTTGACACACCACCACGAGCCGTCGTCGCAGTTGCCGTCCGGCTCGGGCTTGTACGTGAACGGAGCGGAGACGTAGTAGCTCGAGTCGGGATCGATTCCCTTCTCGATCGCGGCTGCGAGTACGAACGTCTTGAAGGTCGATCCCGGCTGCCTCCGGGCCTGCGAGAGCAGGTTGAACTGGTTGTTGCTGCGGCCCGGAACGACGGCGGTCATGGCGCGGATTGCGCCGTTTCCGGGGTCGATCGAGATCACTGCTGCCGCCGGGTCCGCCGACTCGGTGAGGGTCTCGCGGATCGCGTCTTGCGCGGCGCGCTGCCACCGAGGGAGGATCGTCGTGTAGACGCTCAGCCCACCGGACCGCACGGTCTCGGTCCCGTAGGTTCGAATCAGCCGATCACGGACATATCCGAAGAAGTACGGCTCCTTGATCTCCTTGTAGAGGCGGCCGGGCTTGAGGTGAAGGTCGCTCGAGCCTCGGGCAGAGCGGTACTGCTTCGCCGTGATCACACCCTGATCCCTCATCGCATCGAGAACTGCGTTGCGGCGCGTGAGAGCCTTCGTGGACTCGACGAACGGGTCATAGGCCGACGGCGCCTGGGTCAACCCCGCGAGCATTGCTGACTCGCGGAGGTTCAGTGCCCGTGCCGGCTTCGAGAAGTACGTCTGGGCCGCCGCCTCGATCCCGTAGGCGAGGTTTCCGTAGTAGACCTGGTTGAGGTAGCTTTCGAGAATTCTGTCCTTCGACCACGCGTCGTTGAGCTTCAGCGCGAGGCACGCTTCCTTCAGCTTCCGCTGCACCGTGCGCTCGTTTGAGATGTAGAGGTTTCGGACCAGCTGCTGCGTGATCGTGGAACCGCCCTGAACGACGCTCCGCGCCCTCGCATCGGCGACGACGGCGCGGGCGATCCCTTGCGGGTCGATCCCTCCGTGGGTGTAGAAGCGCCTGTCCTCGATCGCGACGGTCGCCTTCGGCATCCAGGCGCTGACGCTCGCAATCGGCACGACCTGGCGATTGCGTTCCGCAGGAATCGACCCGAGCAATGAGCCGTCAGCTGCGTACACGAAGGTGTTCTGCCCGATCCTGACCTCCTGCAGCGACGCGAGATCGCACGACGAACCGAAGGTGTAGACACCTGCGCCCGCTGCGAACGCAACGGCTGTGAGGACGCCTACGATCGCGAGCAGGGCAACGAGCAGCGGCCGACGCCGCGATCGACGCCGCGGACGGCGGCGGACAGGGAGATCGGATCGCGTTCCACGCGGTGGTCGCCGACGCGGTGCGCTCATTGTGTGATGGTAGCCATCAGAACGTCGGATTCGGCGTCGCGCAACAGGGGCCTCTCACCCTTCCGGTTAGAGTCTCTTTGTGCCGGACGACACGCGCAGCGCCTCGCCCGCGCTCCGAATTTTCCTCTGGAGTCGTGCCGCCATCTGGGTGGTCGCCATAATCGCTGTCGTCTTCTTCGAGCGAGCGGATCCGGGTGCCGAGTGGGATTCACCCCGTCTGCACGAGCTCGGCACGGTGATCGACGTCTGGGCGCGCTGGGACAGCAACTGGTTCCTGAAGATCGCGGGCGAGGGCTACTCGTGGCCGTCGAGCACGCCTGCTTTCTTGCCGCTCTATCCGTTCCTCGTCGCCGGGCTCGGCTTCGTCCTCTTCGGTCATCCGCTGCTCGCGGGAGTCGTCGTGTCGCTCGTTGCGGGATCCGCCGCGTTCGTTCTCCTCTACCGGCTCACGGCGGTCAAGCTCGGAGCAGCGACCGCACAACACACCGTCCTCTATCTCGCCCTCGCGCCTACGTCGCTCTTCTTCGGCGCCGTCTATAGCGAATCGTTGTTTCTGCTGCTCGCCGTTGGGACGTTCCTCTTCGCCGAGAAGGGGAGCTTCTGGAAGGCGGGGGGTCTCGCCGGTCTCGCCCTCCTGACGCGATCGGCCGGAGTGGCGCTGCTCCCGGCCCTGATCGTCTTCGCGTGGCGGTCGCCCGATCGCCGGCGGGCACTTGCGGGTGTCGCGATCGCGCCCATTCTCTTCGCTCTCTACCCGCTGCTCCTCGCGCTGTGGATCGGTCGTCCGCTCGCGTTCCTCGATGCGCAAAGGGTCGTCTGGGAGAGGCATCTCTCGCCTGCCGGCCCGATCGGCGGGCTGGTCGCGGCGGTGCAGGATCGCCAGGCTCTCGATCTCGCTGTCACATGCATCGTGATCGCGCTCGGCGTGGTCGCCTGGCGGCGAATCGGCGCCCCCTACGGCCTGTATGTCCTCGTGAGCTTGGCGCTGCCCCTCGCGGTGTATTCGACCAAGGCGCCGCTCCTCTCGATGCAGCGCTTCGTGGTCGTCGCGTTCCCGGCGTTCATGGCGCTCGCAACGATCATGCACTCACGGAAGGCGACGGTCGTCACGGCGGCGATTCTCTCTGCGGCGCTCGCGGTCTATGTGGTCAGATGGTCACTGTGGTACTGGGTCGCGTGAGGAAAGGACGTCCGTGAGCGAGATGGAGATCGTCGAGGGCAGAGAGGGCGCACCGGTGGAGAATCCCCGGCGCGGTGGCCGGCTCCTTGCGTGGGGCATCCTCGTCGGGTTGCTTGCGCTAGCGTCGTACGGAGCGCGCCTGTCCGACGCGAAGACGCCGAGCGACGTGCTCTATCTGTGGTCGACGTTCGCAGGCGCGCTGATCCAGTACGGGATCATGCTCGTCTTGATCCTGGCAATCGCACGAGGGTTCGGGAGCCCGTCGCTCGCGCTCGAGCGGCCCGCTGCGATGGGTCGAGTGGTGAGGCTCGGCGCGGTCTCCTTCGGTGTGATCCTCGTCACGGCCGGCCTCCTGGGGCAGATTCTCGACGCAGGTAACGAGCAGGGACTCGTGCCGGACGCGTGGGACAGCAGTCGCGCAGTCCCCTTCCTGGCCAACGCCCTCGTCGTCGTGCTCGTGGCGCCATTCGTCGAGGAGTTGCTGTATCGAGGGCTTGGGATGAGCCTGCTCTTCCCGTTTGTCGGCCCGCTCTGCTCGATCGCGATCACCGGTCTCGCGTTCGGGCTCGCCCACGGGCTCGTGCTCGGGCTTCCTGTCCTGACGATCTTCGGGATCACGCTCGGCTGGCTTCGCTGGAAAACGGGCAGCGTCTATCCTGGGATGGTCGTGCACGGGATCTTCAACGGGGTGGCCATTCTGGCTGCGGTCACGCTGTGAAAGAGCGCTTTGAGGAGATCCGCGTGGAGATCGTCCAGAACGACAAGGCCATTGTCGCCGCAGTCAACCGGCGGCTCGCCCTCGTCACCGAGCTCTGGGAGCTGAAGGCTCAGCTGGGACTCGGGACTGTCGATCCTGACCGGGAGCGGAGGCTACGGAACGCCCTGGCCGAAGCGAACACGGGGCGACTCTCGGCGGCCGGCCTCGAGCGGTTGATCACAGACCTGCTCGACCTCACGAAGCGGGAGCTCAGCGCCCGCTGACTACTGCTCCTCGTCGGGCTCGGAAGCGAACTCGTCGGGCGAAACCGTATCGAGGAAGCGGCGGAACTCGTCTGGGTCGAGATCGGCGAGCGAGTCCTGGCCGATGAGCCGCCGCGACGCCTCTTCCTCGTCTCCTTCGAACTCGACGCCCGACTCCTCGATCACGTGGTCTGCCGCGAAGATCTTTGCGTCGCAGCGAAGCGCGAGGGCTATGGCATCGGAAGTCCGGGCGTCGAGCTCGACCTCGGTTCCGTTCCGCACGAGCGTGATCTTGGCGTGGAAGGTGTTCTCGCGGAGCTCCGTGACCGCGATCTGCCGGATCTCGGCATCGAGCGAAGCGACGATCGACGTCGCTAGATCGTGCGTCATCGGCCGCTGAGGCTCCGCTCCCTGCAGGCACATCAGGATCGCCGCCGCCTCGGGGTGTCCGATCCAGATCGGAAGGAACGTGTTTCCCTCCTGCGTCCTCAGCAAGACGATCGGCTGCTTGCCGACAAGATCGAAGCTCACGCCGTAGACGGTCATCTCACGCATCGTCCTCTGCCGGAGTGTATCCGCGGCGACGCGCGATCAGGCGCTGAGATCCGAGCGCGTCATTGGTGCACCGAGCACAACCCACGCCGTCATCCCCACGGGCGCGGCAAACGCGAGCAGGAAGAGCCCAAGCGGTCCGCCTGTGTGCGTGAGGACAACTGCTTCGCCGCCGACCGCGAGCACGACGGTCGCGAGAGCGAGCGTCCCTGCAAGAACACGACTCTGGGCCACCGATCCAGCATACGCGCCTTTCGACGACGGGCGTCCCCCTCCTGGGGGGTTTCCCGCCTGGAAGCGAAAAACCCCCGCTCTGGGCAGGGGTTTCCGGAGTGGGCGATCCTGGATTCGAACCAGGGACCTCCGCCTTATCAGAGCGGCGCTCTAACCAACTGAGCTAATCGCCCGCGGCCGGCGAGTGTACCGAACCCGCGATCAGGAGCACGGCGGGTCGGGGCGCGGTTACAGCGCCTCGAGCGTCTCCACCAGCTCCGCAAGGCCGGTTTCGCCGCCGAAATGCAGCTCGAGTTTCCCTCCGTTGATCCGCGTGTCGAGGCCGGTCAGTCTCTGCGCCGCGTTCCGGGCGCGCTCCGCGAGTGCCGGGTCGACGGCGTGGCTCGTCCGTCGGCGCTTTGCACCGCCCTCTCTGGCGGCCTTTTCCGCCGCGCGAACTGTCAGGCCGTCGTCACTGATCCGTTTGGCAAGACGGCGGCGCGCGTCGTCGTCCGGAAGTGCGAGCACCGCTCGCGCGTGACCTTCCGTCAGGTCGCCACGCGCGAGCATCCACAGGACGTCCTCCGGGAGCTCGAGCAGCCGCACCCGGTTCGACACCGACGGCTTCGACCGACCGACACGCTCCGCGACCTCTCCGAGCGAGAGCTCGAACTCATCGATCAACGACGCGTAGGCCCGCGCCTCTTCCACCGCCGAAAGGTTCTCGCGCGCGACGTTCTCCACGAGGCCGAGTAGGAGCGTGTTGCGGTCGTCGACATCGCGCACCACGGCCGGGATCGTCGGCACACCGGCCTCACGCGCTGCGCGCCACCGACGCTCTCCTGCAACGAGCTCGTAGCCGCCCTCGGCGCGGGGGCGGACGACGACGGGCTGGAGGACCCCCTGATGGCGAATCGAGGCCGCGAGGCCGCTCGTTGCCTCGGGCTCGAAGCGGCGGCGGGGCTGGCGTGGGTTCGCGTGGACGGATTCGACTGGCAGGTGCAGAAGCTCTGCCTCGCCGGCACCGCCGATGAGCACCTCGAGACCGCGGCCGAGGCCGCGGCGGGGCGTGTCATTGACGCTCGACAAGTTCCATCGCCACCTTCCAGTAGGCCTGCGACCCTGATGAGCGCCGGTCGTAGGCGATTGCAGGGAGCCCGTGGCTCGGGGCCTCGGCGAGGCGAACCGAGCGAGGGACAGACGTCGTGAAGACGAGATCTCCGAAGTGGCGGCGTAGCTCCTGCTCTACCTCCGCCGCGAGGTTCGTTCGCCCGTCCACCATCGTGAGCAGGATCCCCGCCACCGCGAGGCGCGGGTTGAGCCGTGCCTTGACGAGATTGATCGAGCCGAGAAGCTGAGAGAGACCCTCCAGTGCGTAGTACTCCGCCTGCACGGGAACGATCACCCTGTCGGCAGCGGCCAGCGCATTGACGGTCAGGGGTCCGAACGCCGGTGGGCAGTCGAGAAAGACGAACGCGTACGGGTCGGTCGCCGCCGCGGTGAGCGCATCGGCAAGATACCGCTCTCCGCCTTCGAGCGCCGACAGGTGAACGGCCGCAGCTGCAAGCTCCGGCTTCGCGGGCACGAGATCCAGGTTCGGGAACGAGGTCGGCTTCGCGAGCTCCGCGAGAGGCACCCCGTCGAGCAGATCATGTGTCGAGATACCGTTTGCCCGTCGGCCGAGGCCGGATGTCGCGTTGGCCTGCGGATCGAGATCAACGAGCAGACACCGCTCGCCTGCCTCGGCGAGGCACGCTGCAAGGTTGACAGCGGTCGTCGTCTTGCCGACGCCGCCCTTCTGATTTGCGATCGCATAGACCCGGGCAGCCACACTTCCAGGCTAGCCTCAGGTGCGGCTGTCCAACGTTGCGAGACGCCGCACTACGCCAGCGGGCGTTTGCGCGCAACGCCGGTGCGGCGCGGGAACCGGTCGGGTGTGGGACCGGTCTTGCGGATCAGGAACAGGCCTGGTGGCGAGGGCTCGAGCACGCCCGCGATCAGCTCGGCGACGCGGGCGACGCGAGCCTCCTCGGCCGTTTCCCCGACCCAGAGGACGACGAGGCCACCATCACGGACGAGTGGAAGGCACCATTCTGCAGCTGTCGGCGGGTGCGCGAGAGCCTTCGCAACGGCAACACCGAACCGCTCTCCTTCCTGCTCCTCCGCTCGTCCCCAGACGACGGACAGGTTCGGGAGATCCGGCATCCAGGTCTCGAGGAAGGCGCACTTGCGGTGCTCCGCCTCGAGAAGAGTCACCGGTCTGTCCGGAAACAGCGCAGCAAGGGGAATCCCGGGGGTGCCACCACCTGAGCCGACATCGATGATCGGGCCGTCCGTTGCAGCGACGATCTCCGAGGCCTTGAGCGCGTCGTCGAGTAGCGTCGCGCGGGCAGCAGCCACGTCCGTGATCGCAGTCAGGCCGGGTGTGGCAAGAACGGCTGCAAGCCACTTCTCGACGAGGGGCAGCGACATCCCGCGGCTCAGTCCGCGGAGCGCCTCGGCAAGACGACGACGAACCGGTTCGGGTCGGCGCCCTCGCTCGAGGTCTCGACCTCGGGATCGTCCTTGAGCAGCTCATGAACGATGCGGCGCTCGACGGCGGTCATCGGTTCGAGCTCGACACGGTGGCCCGTCGCCACAACCTGCTCGGCTGCCGTACGCGCGGCCGACTCGAGCGTCGCGGCGCGGCGCGCGCGATAGCCGGAGGCGTCGACGACCACGCGCATGCGATCGTCCCCCTGCGTCCTGTGGCAGATCGCGTTCGCAAGGTACTGCAGCGCGTCGATCGTCTGGCCGTGGCGGCCGATGAGCACTCCGAGATCGTCACCGACCAACGTCGCGACGAGCTCGCCGTCGACCTCGGCAATCGAGACAGCTGCGTCGGCGCCGCTGGCCGAGACCGTACGCTCGAGCAGACCGCGAACGATGCCGGCCTGGCTCGGGTCGTCATCCTGCGCCTCACGAGACACCGGAACGGTCACCTCCCGCGGAGGAACCACGGCCGACGCGATCACCGACGCCGGGGTGTATCCGACGCCCAGGAGCCCGCGCTCGCCCTCGGTGACGACCTGGAACGTGATGGCCTCGCGATCGAGGCCTGGCACGCGGCGCTGCAGCTCGCGCACAGCGCTCCACTTCGCCTCTCCGACCGTCTCCCCGGTCGCCTCGACCGAGATCTGGTGGTCACTCATTTCTTCGTGGCTCCGCCGCCGGACTTACGCTTGACCCGGCGCGGCGGGCCTGCAACCCTCGGGCGGGCCGGCGTCGGCTCGAGCTGCGTCGCCTTTGTCTTCTCGCCGGCGCCGTTCGGTGGCGGATCGTCCTTTGCAGGTGTCCGCGAGCTGCGCTTCTCGGGCGCAGCCGGCTTTGGCATCAGCTTCCGTGTCACGAGGCCCTGACCGGTCGTCCACAGGTTCGTCGTCAGCCAGTACAGCATCAGACCGGCCGGGAACGCGAGAATGAAGGGAACGAAGAGGACGGGCAGGACCATGAGCAGGATGCGTTGTGCCCCCTGCATCGTCGAGGACATGAAGTACGACGACGACAGCTGGCTCGCCACGTAGATGACGAGAAGCAGCGGTCCCCAACTCGGCCACGCACCGATCTTCTCGGTGATATCGACCAGGCCGAGCCAGTCGACCGAACCGCCGTAGATGGGCAGCACGCGATCATCGAAGTGGCGAAGGACGTAGAAGAGCGAGATGAAGATCGGGATCTGCAGAACGATCGGGAGGCACGAGGCCGCGGGATTGATCTTGTTCTCCCGGTAGAACTTCATCAACTCTTCGTTTTGGCGCTGCTTGTCGTGCTTCCACTTCTGCTGCAGCGCCTTCATCTCGGGCGCATGCGCCTGGAGTGCCTGCATCGAGTGGATCTGCTTGACCGTCACCGGGACGAGGAGGACGCGCACCATCACCGTGAGCACGACGATCGACCAGGCCCAGGAGAACCCGACGGATGTGTGCAGCCAGATCAGCGCCTCCTGCAGGAAGTTCTCGAGGGGGCGAAGCGGATTGCCGACACCGAAGATCGCGATCATGCGGGGTGCTCCGCTTTCGCGCGGCGACGCCTGAAGTGGGCATCCTCGGCCCGATCGACGCCACCATGACTCCAGGGGTTGCAGCGAAGGAGCCTCCACGCCGCGAACAGGCCGCCCTTCACCAGTCCGTGCCCACGGAAGGAGTCGATCGCGTACTGCGAGCAGCTCGGGTAGTACTTGCACGTCCCGGCAGGAGTCAGGCGGCCGAACGTCTGGCGCCACGTCTGGACGAGAACGATCCCGATGTGTCTCATGCCGCCACCTTTCCGAGCACCTCGGTCACCTGCTCCACGAGCCAGGCATGCCCGCGCGTGTCGGCGAGCTCGGCGACACCTGCGCGGGCCGCGAGGACGTAATCCCTGCCGGCCGGAACCTGCGGAGCGACCTCCTGCCACGTCTCGCGAAGCTGGCGCTTGAGTCGGTTGCGGACGACGGCGCTGCCGACGGACTTCGGCACGGCAAGCCCGAGCCGGGGCTCACCAGACGGGTCGTCTTCACGCGGAAACCAGTGCAATGTCAGATAGCGCGTCGAAACCGACCGCCCCTGTCGGTAGACCGCATCGAAGTCCTTCGACCGTGACAGGCGATATCGGCGCTCCACAGGCAGGGCGCGCGGTCAGGCGGAGAGGCGCTTGCGCCCCTTGGCGCGACGGCGCTTCAGAATCGTCTGTCCGGCACGCGTCGACATGCGGGCGCGGAAACCGTGCTTGCGCTTGCGACGACGGACGTTGGGCTGGTAGGTGCGTTTCACGGGAAACTCTCTCGGTCGGCGGTTCGTGGTCGCAACGTGCGGACACGGATGCGTCAGTATAGATGAGGTCCTGGGTCGCCGACTTATCCACAACCGGCGCGGCGGACGTGATTTGGGAAAGTGCTGCACGGGCCAGAGAGGCGTTGCCCACCGAGGCTCGTACGTACCGGTTGTCCACAGGTGTGGACATTTGTGTGGATGGAAGAAAATCCCTGTAAATTGACGCTTTTTCGGTCACCGGAGGGGAGTGGGAGGTCGGTTGGAACCGCCACGGGACGCTGCTATGCTCGCCCTCCCGACGACCGACCAGAGAGGAGCCTCCAAGGGTGGAGCACACCACCGAGCCGACTGCCGAACGCCTGTGGGACGACGTCTCGAGCCGGCTTCAGGAGGCACTCAACGAAACGACGTACGCAACCTGGTTTGGCGATGCGTTCGCGGGAGACCTCGGCAACGATGCGTTTTCGCTCGTCGTCCCGAACGATTTCACGCGCGAATGGATCGAGGGTCACTTCCTCGGCTTCGTCAAGGCGGCAGCGCGAGACTCTCTCGGGAGGGACATTCGCGTCACGCGGACCGGCCGCGACCCGGGTCCGAACGCCGCCGAGGTGCAGCCGGACGTTGCGGCGGGAGCCGACCGCGGGGGGGGGGGGGGCGCGGGCGGCCCCGCCCGCCCCCACGAAACCCACCAAGGGTTGAAGTAGTGGGGAGGAGGGAGAGTTCCACCACCCCC
>JAJAZN010000266.1 GCA_026785685.1 Thermoleophilia bacterium | reverse complement strand
GTGCGCTCCTGCATAGCCTCGAGCAGCGCCGCCTGGGTGCGCGGCGGTGACCGGTTGATCTCGTCCGCAAGGAGAATGTTCGTGAAGACCACACCCGGCATGAAGACGACCTCGCCCGCCTTGGTCGTGTTGACCCCCGTGATCTCGTCAGGCGACGTGTCGGGAGTGAACTGGATGCGGCGGAAGCGCGCGCCAAGCACGTGAGCCATCGCCCGGCCGAGCAGCGTCTTCGCGCTTCCGGGAGGGCCTTCGATCAGGACGTGGCCCTGGGCGAGCGCGGCGACGAGAAGCAGGTCGACCGCTGGCCCTTGACCGATGACGACCTTTCCGACCTCTTCGCGCGCACGATCGCGCAGTGTGACTAGATCCTCGAATGGCTGCGCTGCGACGTACGACACCTAGACCCCATTTCTTCGCTTGATCCCATGGAAACGATACTCGCGATTGGGTTGCTTGTCTCCCCTTCGTGTCTCTTTCGCGAGCAGGGCTTGAATCTCTGCAAACGACACCTGGTCGACGAGCATCGTGTCGAGTCGGTTCTCGCCGTATGCCTCGTTCGCCATCCGCCGTGTGAAGGCGAGGACTGCGCGATGTGCGCCGGATCCGACGCTGACGTGGAGAGTCGAAGCGTCCATGGCGCGAATCCAACGTGCGGGGTGGGTTCCTTCCCGCCCTATCGCACCGGAAGCCCTGCGGCTACACTGAGACGCAGTACAAATGACATACGGGGGCGACCTGGTTTCGACGTGGTCGGTTCTCCGGCTGAGTTGCGAGCCGAGGTCCCCGGTCGGCCTCGTTAATCCACCGGGAAACAACACAAATGCGAATCGTTCAGATCTCGCAATCGCTGCCTAGTCACTGATTAGCTAGCGACGCCCGTTCTGGCTGGGCCCGAGGCCAGGACCGGCGCTAACCATCGGGCTTGGCACAGAGGGAGAGTCAATCGCCCAACGTGCGACATTTCAGGATTGACTGGCCCGCCGGTAGGTCGTTCGCCACCGGCCGTTGGGCGAGATTCAAGGCGAACTACGCTCGTAGACACTCTGTTCGGTGCGTCCGCGGACGCGGGTTCGATTCCCGCCGCCTCCATCAGGACTTCTCCCCAGCAAATTCAGAAGATCGGAGCCGGGAGCGCAGGAGAAGAAAGGACATGGCCCCGGGAGGGGCCATTTCGGTGCCGGCGTCGTCGAAGACATCGCCGATGTAGCCGAGCGTCGTTCCAACCTGGAACTCCCGGAACTTCTTCCGCGTGAAGGGCGAGGGCGCCAGCATCTGCGATCGACTGTTGCCGACAGACCGGTCAGACAGCCATTAGTGACCAACAGTCTGCCGTGCGCCAACGGCGCCGATACCAGTTCGCTAACGATGCGTACGCCTTTTTCAATGATGCACGCTGCGCACCACGACTTGAAGCACTTCTTGACTCAATACCTGATTTACTACCCTTCATTCATGCCTGCTCGCGTCTACGCGAACGTGACGAACCTCGTCGAGGAGGCTCTCGCCAAGGCCGCGGACGCCCTTGAACTCGCGGATGACGCCTCGCTTACCAGTCGCTCCACGGCGTGGATCGAGTACGGGTATCGCCGCTGGCTCGATGAGCAGGGCCGCGAAGACCGAATCCGTGCGTATCAAGAGTTGGCGCAGGACGAGGAGCGGCTCCAGATCATTCAGCGCTCCACGCGCGAAGCGGTCGCTGCCGGCCTTTTGTGAGCCAGCCTCAGCGGGGTGAGATCTTCGGGCTCGCGATCGACGGTGCGAGCGCAGAAGTGATCCTGATCTTGTCCGAGAATGACTGGAACGCCTTTGCCAGAGACTGCGTGGTTGTGCCGTTCTACCGCGATCCAAGCGCCCGGGAGAGTCTGATCCGTCCCCGCCTCGATGACGAGTTGATCGGTAACTGCACTCGTGTCACCTCCCTGGCGCAAGCTGACCTCGGCTCATTTGTGTCCCATGCACCTACCGAGCTGATTCATGCAGTGGCCGACGGTGTTCGCGCGTACTTTGGGCTCGATGATCTTCTCGATCCTCCCCGGGTTTGCCCGCCTGTTGGTGGTCGAGCGGGGCGGTGGCAGCGCCAAGCCATTGTGTACAAGGCGCTTCGTATTGCTCCGACGCCGAAGTGGGTGGCCATCGTGTCCGAGGACCCCTCCAACGTCGCGCTCGAGCACGCCGCCGGCATGAGGCTCACGAGTAACTCCAAGCAGCGGCGATCGCGATGGGAGATTCCAGTGCGGGGCGGATGCGCGATCGCCAACGATCTTCACTTGATTCCGTACTCTGGTTTCGACGAGCGTCCAAGCAATCCACCTCCGTTTCCGAGGCTGAATCAGACCGAGATGCGCGAACTCGCGGAGCGGCTCATTTCCACACTCGAGTTGTAGCCGCGCCCTTCCGGCACGGCTCACAGGCGCGAACGTATAGACGCGCCGCATGACAAGAGGCCGACCCGGAATGAATCGTCTTCAGCAGATAGCAGGGCGCGAGCGCCTTCAGGAGGCGAGCGACACGGCGAAGATCTGCCAGGCCAGAAGGGACTTCGCTCCGAGGCTGAGCACCAGATAGGTCTTCTCGCCAAACGCGTAGTCGGCCCATCGGCCGACCTCCCGGTATTGAAGCCACTGGTTGAGGCCGAAGCTGAAAAAGAAGCAGAACTGAACGATGAAGATGGCGTAGACCCCGGTGGGGATCGTCGACGAGCCGATGACGTTGACGGCGATTGCCACCCACGGAGCGATCCCCGCGATCGTCCCGAACCAGAAGGGCAGCATGGTGGTCGACCTGCGCCCGGGAGGGTTCATTCGTTCCTGGAGCCAGCCGAAGAGGATCATCGCGACGTTGGCACCGGCAATCGCGATCACGGCGTTGATCGACGTGATCCCGAAGTAGAAACTGATCAGCACAACCATAATCGTGGCGCTGACGGAGTACTCGACCCAGCGGAAGCGGTTGATGCCGTGCCGGAGGTCCCGCTCGTAGGTGTCTCGCGACACGGTGGACGTCAGCAGGTGATCGAGGCCCGCCAGGCCGAGAAAGAGTGCGACGGCCCAGCCGATCCTCACGTCGAACAGGGTCGAGGGCGCTGGCACCGCTGTTCCCGGAGGGCCTTCGGGGAATGACGATGTCACCGCGATCGCGAAATCGCTCGTCAAGAAGAGCATCAGAGCGGCTTGACCGAAATGCAGAAATGTCAGGCCAAGATTCCAGCGACGAAGCCCGGCGAGGCGTTCGTCGTTGACCCCCGTTGCGATCACAGTTGGAATGTCGCTACCGGCCATCGTGCAAAGATACCGGCGGGACTCTCGCGTGCGCGCCGAGGTGCTCTTGGTCGAGGCGTTCGACTCCCTTTTCGAGACGCAACCGCACAGATACGCAGGCGGTGTGTGGAGGGAGTCCGCTTCGTGAGGGCGCTGATCTCGCTACGACGACATGGCCGGCCGACACCCATGTTACGATTCAGGAAGTTTGGATCAGGTGTCGGAGCGGGAGGGCAGGACGCAAGTGGAGACCGGACATCGCCGCCGTCGGGAGCGCGTGCATGACGAAACACCGCTCGACCCGACGTACGACCACGCAGCCGTCGAGGCCGTGCTCGAGGCGCACCGCCGAGACCCTGGGAGGCTGCTGCCGATCCTGCACGACGTCCAGGCGCATTTTGGCTTTGTCCCTCGTGGCAGCGTGCGGCAGCTCGCGCGTTCGCTCGGCCGGTCGCGGGCCGAGATCCACGGTGTCGTCGGCTTCTACCACGATCTCCGCTGGGAGCCTGCCGGTCGCCGGACGCTGCGCCTGTGTGTCGCCGAGTCGTGCCAGGCCGCCGGCGTCCGTGCCCTCGTGCCACTCGTGGAGGAGCTCGTCGGCTGCCGCCTCGGGGAGACGACCCTCGACGGCGCCATCACCCTCGAGGCGGCCTACTGCCTCGGCCTCTGCACCTGTTCTCCCGCCGCGCTGCTCGACGACGAGACCGTCGTGGGGCGGCTCGACGAGAGCAGCGTCCGCGAGCTCGTCACAGCTGCAAGGGCGGAGCAATGACGGTGATCGTCCACATCCCCGGAGATGCGGGGGCGGTCGCGGTGGGCGCCGACCGCGTGGCCGGAGAGCTGGCCCGGCTCGCCTCCGCCAATGACGATGCCGTCACGATCCGCCGGCCCGGCTCGCGCGGCGCGTTCTGGCTCGAGCCGCTCGTCGAGGTCGAGACGACGACCGGGCGGGTTGCCTATGGCCCGGTCGCCCCGGCCGACCTGCCGAGCCTCTTCGACGCCGGCCTGCTCGACGGCGCCCCCGGCCACCCGCTCTACCTCGGCGAAACGGAGAAGATCCCCTGGCTCGCGAGCCAGACGCGGGTCACGTTCGCGCGCTGCGGCGTGATCGAGCCGCTCGATCTTGACGGCTTCCGCGCCCCCGGTGGGCTCGCCCCCCCACGGCGGGGCCACGCCCGCGCGGCCGCCCCCCGCCGGCCCGGG
>JAJAZN010000265.1 GCA_026785685.1 Thermoleophilia bacterium | reverse complement strand
GACGAGCGCTTCGAGTCTCCGCGCACCGGTCGCGTTCGCGGCGATCTGGGCGCGAAAGTCGCCGGCCGTCTCGTGCTTGGAGCGGATCTGAGCGAGGATCAGGGAGAAGACGTCCTCGACGATCCGCCCCGCTTCGACAACCTTGACGGGAGGGATGATCACCCCCTCCTGGAACACCTCCCGGAAGGCGCCGATCGACGCGGGCGCGCCGCCCCCCACGTCGACGTGATGTGCGAGGTTCGCGACGAATCCGAGCAGGACACCCTCGACGAAGACGGGCGAGATCAGGCTCACGTCGTTCAGGTGGACGCCGCTCGGATACGGGTCGTTCGTGATGATCACGTCGCCCGGCCCGAGGTTCGCCACGCCGTAGGCCCGCACGGCATGCGGGATCTGCTCGACCATCGAGCCGAGGTGCACCGGCTGGGTGAACCCCTGCGCAACCGCCCGCAGCTCCGCATCGAAGAACGCACAGGAGAAGTCCGACCGCGTCTTGATGTTCGTCGAATACGCGCTCCGGCGCAGGGTCAGCACCATCTCGTCGGTCGCGGCCACGAGGGCGTTGCGGATCACCTCGAACCTGATCGGGTCGAGCGCCAGACCCGTCATCGCAGCCCGGCCGGCGTGGCGTGACGCCTGGCTTCAGCCAGGCGCTGGAAGCACGACGAGGAGGCGGCGCCGATCACGCGCGATTCCCGGGGCCCCACACCGAGCCGAAGGTCTTGCCTTCCGA
The DNA here is from genome assembly GCA_026785685.1 of Thermoleophilia bacterium. Lineage (GTDB taxonomy): Bacteria > Actinomycetota > Thermoleophilia > Gaiellales > Gaiellaceae > Gaiella. Next base: position 4,115 of record JAJAZN010000265.1, on the reverse strand, counting down.
GAATCGCGCGCCTGAGAGGCTCGAGATGTCGATCAAGGGCTCCTGTCCCGCGATCGTCGCCGCCAGGGACTCCCCGATCGCAGGCCCGATCTTGAACCCGTGCCCGCTCCCACCGAAGCACGAGTAGTAGCCGCCGATCTCCTCCTCGCCGACGATCGGATACCAGTCCTCGGTGATGTCGTAGACGCCCGAGTAGCCGGTGACGAACGCGCCGCCGTAGTTCGGCTGTGTGAGCGTCGGGGCAAGCGACGGGATCCGGTTCAGCAGCTTCGGCACCATCCCCAGCAGGTGCGCCTCGTCCGTGCCATCGTCGTATGTCTCCGGGTCGACCGGCTCCTTCTTCTTCGGCCACCCTTCACCGACGAGGACGCGGCCACCGAGATACGGGCGGGTGTAGAAGCACTGCGGAACGTCGGAGATGACCGGATAGTCGTGGAACGCGTCGGCACCCTGAAGCGCCGCCGCGTCGAAGATCGCCTCGTGCTCGCGACTGAAGGTGATCGGGTAGTCGACTCCGACCATGCGCCCGATCCGATCGCCCCACGGGCCGCAGGCGTTGACGACGACGCCCGTCGAGATCTCGCCGTCACCGGTCACGACACCGGTGATGCGTCCGCTCGCGGTCGAGATGCCGAGCACCTCGCAGCTCTCGAAGACGTGGAGGCCGTCGCGTTGAGCAGAGCGGACGAGCGACTCCACGGTCTGCACGGGATCGGCAAACCCGGACGTCGGCTCGTAGCAGGCGAGCGCAACGTCGTCGAGTTGGAGCTGCGGCCAGCGATGCATCACCTCGTCTGGCGTCAGGAGTGATGTCTCGACCCCGAATCCCTGCTGCACCGGGATGATGTCTCGGAGCCCCTGCTCACCCTCGGGCGGCGCGAACAGCATGTAGCCGATCTGATGGAAGCCGGCCGACCCTCCGAGTTCCTCCTCGGCATTCCGGAACATCGACGCGCCCCGCACCGCCAGCCTGATTCCGACCTCGTTCGAGTAGTGCTGGCGAACGTGCGCAGCCGAGTACTGGGTCGAACCGCCACAGATCTTTCGCTTCTCGAGGAGCGCGACCTCGCCAACACCCAGCTTTGTCAGGAAGTGGGCGGTGCTCGCCCCCATGATCCCGCCGCCGATCACGACGGCGTCCGCCTTGGCGATCATGTCCTTCTCCTCTCGTCTCGTAGGGCGGCCGTCGCCGCGTCGTCTACCAGCCCGTCGGCTCCGACCACAACGCCGTACAGCTCACTCGCGGCCGCGGCGGTCACCTTCTCGTCGCGAACGTCGTGCTCGACAGCGGCGGGATCGCGCGTGAGCGGGTCGCCCCAGCCTCCGCCGCCCGCCATCCGGTGGACGTAGACGTCGCCCTCTCCGATCGTGGTCGAGAACATCGCGGGCAGCACCTCCTCGGTGCCGTCGGGCCGCTGCAGAACGTTGCTCGACGGTGCACCGCTGCCTCCGCCGGCGAGGCCGTACGGCGGCCGGTCGGCCCGGTCCGAGCGCACGATCAGCGACGTCTCCGGCGTCAGGCACCGCCAGACACGCTCGATCGCAAGGCCGCCACGGTGCTCGCCCGCACCCCCCGTATCGGGCACGAGCCCGTAGCGCTCGACGACGATCGGGAACTCGGACTCGGCGACCTCGATTGGGATGTTCGCCGCAAGGCTTGCAGGGTTCGTGAGCCCATCGTTGCCGTCCCACGTCGGTGTGCCACCCCAGGTTCCGACGACGAGCTCGTAGAAGACAAACCGCTCGTCGGTTCCGGGCCGGTTGGCACCGAAGATGGCCAGCGTGTTGCCTCCCTCTCCGGCCGCGGGAATCCGATTCGGAATCAGCTGGGCGAGCGCGCCGTTGAGGGCATCGAGCACGCGGAATCCCGTCACGCCTCGCATCGAGGACGCCCCCGGCATGACCACCTCGGCCACGGTGCCGGGCTTCATAAGAACGGCGATCGGCTTGAACGCCCCCGCCGTGTTCGGCACCTCGGCCGTGAGGGCACAGCGGATCGCCTGGTACACGCAGGCCATGACGAAGGAGCGCGTGCTGTTGAGCGAGCCCCGCACCATCGGCGCGGAATCGGTCAGGTCGGCGACGACCTCGTCACCCGCGATCGTGATCCGCGCCGTAATCGGTACGTCGCACACGTCGACGCCGTCCGAGCCGAGGTAGTCGGTGAAGGAGGCTGTACCGTCCGGCCAGGTCGCGATCTCCTGCCGGACGAGCCGCTCGGTGTAGGCGATCAGGGCGACCGCGAGCTCCGCGAACTGCTCGCGCCCAAAGCGGGCCGCGAGCGCCTGCAGCTCGCGCTCCGCGACCGAGCACGCCGCCCCCTGGGCGCCGAGGTCGCCAAACGTCATCCGCGGAATGCGCACGTTCGTCTCGATGAGTCGATGCACCTCCTCGACGGGCTCACCCTCGGCGTAGAAGCGAATCCACGGCATCCGCAGGCCTTCCTGAAAGATCTCCGTGTTGTCGCACGCGCTCGAGCCGGGCAGACGCCCGCCCACGTCCCCGTGGTGCGCCGTCGTGACGGCGAACCCGACGAGCGCCCCGTCGAGGTGCACAGGCTTGACGATGAAGATGTCCTGCAGATGCATCCCACCATCGAACGGGTCGTTCATGATGAAGACGTCGCCGGGGCGCATGCGGTCGCCGTAGTGGCCGAGTAGCGAATCGATCGCAGTCGGGATCGATCCGAGGTGGAACGGGACGCTGACGGCCTGCGCGATCGTCTCACCGCGTGCATCGCAGAGCGCCGCAGAGAAGTCCATGCCGTCGCGGACGACCGTGGAATGCGCCGTGCGGATGATCGTCGTCGCCATCTCGTCGGCGATCGACTGGAGTGCGTTCGCGACGATCTGTAACGTCACGGGATCGGGGGCTGTCGGCGCGCTCGCAGTCATGATCCCGCCTCCTTCTCGAGCACGAGCGTCCCCGTCTCGAGGTGGCGCCGGACGCTCCAGCTGTCCGGCACGACGACGGTCGTGTCGTACTCATCGACGAGCAACGGACCCGCAACGGGGTCGCTCGAGATCGAGACGCGGGCCTGGACGGGAACGTCCCGATGCCTGCCCCCGACCCACACCCGGCGCGTCGCATCGCGGTTCGGCACGAGCGCATCGGCAACGTCGAAGCTCAGCGTCGCGCCCGAGACCCCGAGCGCCGCCAGCCGGACAGCCCGCACCTCGACGGGTGAGCCAGGTTGCCCACGCACGCCGTAGAGCACCTCGTGCTCATCCTCGAAGCGCGCCCGAAGACCGGTGAGCAGCTCTCTGTTAACCGCTCCGTCCGGAAGCTCTACCTCGATCTCCCAGCTCTGACCTCCGTAGCGGAGGTCAGCAGATCGCGCCCAGGTCGGTTGCTCGCGACCCGCAAATGCGTCTGCGAGCGGCACCTGCATCTCGTCGAGCAGCGCCGTGATCACGTCGGGATCGACCGCGTCCACATCGAGGTGGCACGAGCGCACCTCATGGAACTCGGGCCGAGCGAAGAGCAACCCGACGGCGCTGAACAGCCCTGCCACGGGCGGGACGACGATCGTCGTGACGCCCAGGTCGTCGGCAAGCCCACCGGCGTGGACGGGTCCGGATCCGCCATAGGCGATGATCGCGAACTCGCGCGGATCTCTGCCCTTCTCCGACGAGACGGCGCGCAGCGCACGCGTCATTCGCGCGTTCGCAATGCGATGGATGCCGTCGGCGGCCTCGGCGATCGAGAGCCCGAGCGGCTCGGCGACCCGAGCGACCGCGGTCTCCGCAAGCTCGCGCGAGATCGTGATCTGCCCATCGGCGACCGGGCCTCCCGGGATCGTGCCGAGCACGACGTTGGCATCGGTGACGGTCGGCTCGACGCCCCCGCGGCCGTAGCAGGCCGGCCCCGGCTCGGCGCCTGCGCTCCTCGGCCCGACCTGGAGCCCGCCGGCCGGGTCGAGCCAGGCAATGCTGCCGCCGCCCGCCCCCACCTCGGCAATGTCGATCGTGGGGATGCGCAAAAGCTCACCGGCTCCGCGGATCAGCCGGCTTCCCGCGGAGATAGAGCCACCCACCTCGTACTCGCGGCCCCGCGCGCTCGCGCCGGTGTCGCTCAGCGCTGCCGTCGCCGGCGTGCCTCCCCAAAAGAGTGCG
>JAJAZN010000264.1 GCA_026785685.1 Thermoleophilia bacterium | reverse complement strand
GTGGGGGGCGGGGGGGCGGGCTTTTTCTGGTGGGGGGGACGCGCGCGGAAATGATCGGGAGGGGAGGGCTGCGATACGCTTTTTCATCGCGGCCCTCCCCTCCCGCCGCGATAGAGTCACCTCACTTTGAGACTCTCCCTCTACGAGTTCGAGACCGGGGCCGAGACGATCGGCGGCGATCGCGTCGTCTACGACATCGCGAACGATGCCGCGCAGTTCGGGGCCGCCGAGGTCGGGGGGCACGCGCTCGTGTGGCAGCTCGACGAGACGCCCGAGCAGGCCGTGGGCGCGCTGCTCTCCCGACGGGTTCAGCTCGACCCATACGAGGACTGGGTGATGCGCTGTGACCGCATCGACTTCCCGTCCGGTGGCATTGCCTACCGCCACACCCATCCTGGCCCCGGAATCCGCTACCTCCTCTTCGGCGAGCTCGACATCACGACCGAGGGGAAGATGCTCTCCTATGGGAGGGGTGGTGCCTGGTTCGAGTCCGGTCCCGACCCTGTGCTCGCGGAATCCTCGCAGCACCAGCCAACGGCCTTCGTTCGCGTGATGATCCTGCCCGCCGAGTGGGCCGGGAAACGCACGATCCGGTACGTCGATCCGGCCGACGACCATCGGCCGAAGCTCCAGAAGCCCACGGTCTACTTCGAGCACCCCATTCATCTGAAATGAGAACCGGCGGGCAGCTCATCGTCGACCAGCTCGTCGTCCACGGCGTCGACGTGGCGTTCGGAGTGCCGGGCGAGAGCTACCTGGCCGTGCTCGATGCCCTCCACGACGCGCCGATCCGCTTCGTCTCGTGCCGCCATGAAGTGGGTGCCGCCAACATGGCGAACGCGTACGGGAAGCTCACGGGCCGCCCCGGTATCTGCATGGTTACGCGCGGGCCCGGAGCGACGCATGCGGCCGGTGGGATCCACACCGCATATCAGGACTCGACCCCGCTGATCCTGCTGATCGGCCAGGTGGGACGGGAGATGATGGAGCGGGAGGCGTTCCAGGAGATCGACTACCGGCAGATGTTCGGACCGATGGCGAAGTGGGTGGCGCAGATCGACAGCGTCGACCGGATTCCGGAGCTTCTCTCACGTGCGTTCCACGTTGCGACGTCGGGTAGACCGGGGCCGGTCGTGCTGGCCCTTCCGGAGGACATGCTCGTCGACGAGTCGAGCACCGAGGATTCTCGGCCCTACTCGACCAACCGTGTGCATCCCGCTTCAGCTGACGTTGAAGCGGCGCGGACACTGCTCGCAGGCGCGGAGCGGCCGCTCGTGATCGTCGGCGGGGCGCCCTGGAGCGCCCAGGCGAACGAGGCGCTGACCGGCTGGTGCGTCGCGAGTAGCGTGCCGGTTGCGTCGGGGTGGCGCTGTCAGGACTACATCGACAACGCGGCCGAGATCTACATGGGGCACCTCGGCCTCGGCCCGGACCCGCGCCTCGCCGAGCGTGTCCGAAGCGCGGACGTGTTGCTCGTGATCGGCGATCGCCTCAGCGAGATCACGACCTCCGGCTACACGCTGCTTCAGGTACCGCGCCCGACTCAGGCGCTGATTCACGTCACCCCCGATCCCGAAGAACTCGGGCGCGTCTACGCCCCGGTACTGGGGATCGTTGCTTCACCGGACGCGTTCGCCCGATCGCTTGCAGGCACGCCTGTGCTCGATCCGGGGCCGCGGGAAGGCGGGGCACGGCAAGGCCGCGCCGAGTACCTCGCGAACCTTGTCCACACACCCGCGCCCGGCGCCCTCGACATGGGTGAGGTCATGGCAACGCTACGGAAGCGCCTACCAGCCGATGCGATCCTTACGAACGGGGCCGGCAACTTCACGGTCTGGGCACATCGCTTCTACGAGTTCCGGCAGTACCGCACGCAGCTCGCACCGACGAGCGGGGCGATGGGATACGGGGTCCCTGCGGCCGTTGCGGCGAAGATCCTCGATCCCGAGCGGATGGTCGTCTGCATCGCGGGAGACGGCGACTTCCTCATGACGGGTCAAGAGCTGGCGACCGCGGTGCAGGAGGACGCGGCGATCGTCATCCTCGTCGTCAACAACGGCATGTACGGGACGATCAGGATGCACCAGGAGCGCCACTATCCGGGGCGTGTTTCCGGAACCGACCTCGTCAATCCCGACTTCGCGGCGCTCGCGCGTGCGTTTGGCGCCCGCGGCGCCGTTGTCGAGCGAACTGCCGACTTCGCCGCGGCGTTCGATGAGGCGCTTACGTGTGGACGACCCGCGGTCATCGAGCTGCGGGTCGACCGGGAGGCACTGACGCCGCGGCACTCCCTCACGGAGATCCGCGAGGCTGCGCGCGCAATGCTGTCCGCGCCGTAGGATCCGCCAACCAACCACCCTCACCAACGAGAAGGAGCACCAGATGGCCAAGTCGTATGCAAGCACGGTGATAGGCGCATCTCCGGACGAGGTCTGGGCACACGTTCGGGATTTCAACGGGCTCGCGACGTGGCACAGCGGCCTTGTCGCCCAGAGCGAGATCGAAGATGGCCTCCTCGGCGATCAGGTCGGTGCGATTCGCAGTTTCACACTGACCGACGGGACTCACCTCCGCGAGAAGCTGCTCGCGCACTCTGATCTCGAGCGATCGTACACCTACGATTTCCAGAAGACACCATTCGACGTCGACAACTACTGCGCGACGCTCCGTGTCACCCCCGTTACGGACGGCGGAGGGAGCTTCGTCGAGTGGTGGACGACGTTCGACTGTGACCGCGATCAGCAGGCGCACTGGACGGACTTCTTCGCCTCCCAGGTCTTCCAGGGCGGCTTCGATGCACTCAACGCTCACTTCGCCTGATCATGTCGACGCGTCGTGAGCTCAGGGTCGCAGGGCAGGCGGAGCCCATCTCCCACTTCACCGATGCGGTCGAGGCCGGAGGGTTTCTGTTCGTGTCCGGCATCGTCCCTGTCGATGAGCGCCGTCTGCTCGTCGGCGGAGACGACGTCGTTGCGCAGGCGCGGTGCGTGTTCGAGAACATGCGTGCCGTGCTGGCAGCCGGCGGCTGCACGTTCGCAGACGTCGTCAAGGTGACGGTCTATCTGACCGACGTGACCGACCGACCGCTCGTCAATCCGGTCAGGCAGGAGGTCTTTGGCGACACGCGCCCGGCATCGACGCTCGTCGAGATCTCCGCGCTCGTGATTCCCGGGGCGAAGGTCGAGGTCGAGTGCGTTGCGTTGATTCCGAAGTGAGCATGCGGGACGAAATCTCGCTGCCGACGAGACCTGTGCTCTCCCACTCCGCAGACGCCGTCCGGGCAGATGAGCTGCTGTTTGTGGCCGGGATCCTTCCTGTCGACGCGAACGGAACGCTCATCGCAGAGGACGATGTGGCGGAGCAGGCCCGGTGTGTCTTCTCCGACCTCGATCGGATTCTCACCGCCGGTGGCTCCTCCGGCTCCCACCTCGCCCACGTCAACGTCTACCTCACGTCGATCGAGGATTTCCGGGTGCTGCACGGGCCGCTGCAACAGACGTGCGGCCCGGCCCTGACCTCGGGCACGATCGTCGAGGTACGAGGCCTCGCCATCGCCGGGGCGAGGATCGAGATCGACGCAGTTGCGGTGCGCCCGTCGTGAGCAGCAGAGGCCCGGCCGACAGGCTGAATCCTGTCGCCGCCCCCGATGTCTTCAACGCCGGAATCACGTGGCTTGCGGAGCCGCTCCACGGTGCGATGCAAGGCCCCCTGGCAGGACGGACGCTCCTCGTCAAAGATCTGATCGACACCGCCGGGATCCGGACGACGTACGGCTCCCAGATCTACGCCGACCACGTCCCCGACCGGCACGCCACGATCGTGCAACGAGCTCTCGACGCGGGAGCGACCGTCGTCGGGAAGGGCAATCTCCCGGAGTTCGCGTGGGGTGTGCTCGGTGCGAACCCGTGGTACGGCACGGTGCACAACCCGCTCCATCCGGGGAAGACGACGGGCGGCTCGTCGGCGGGGAATGCGGCAGCGATCGCGGCAGGGCTCGTCGAGCTCGGGATCGGAACCGACACGGGATGCTCGATCAGGCTGCCGGCGGCCGCATGTGGAGTCGTCGGTCTCAAGTCGCAGTGGGGACTCCTCCCGCTCGACGGGGTGTTTCCGCTGTGCCCGTCACTCGACACGGTCGGGCCGATGGGACGGACAGTCGAGGATGTCGCGCTGCTCTGGTCTGTGCTGGCCGAAACCGGGGTGCCCGAGCCCCACCTCGATGGTCTCACCGTGGGATTGCTGCGACAGGCCCCGGACCTAGGCGATGGGCGCGAGACGGAGACGAGCGACGCCGCGGAGGCGTGGGTTGCCGATCTCGAGCGACTGGGCGCTCGCGTCGTCGAGTCGGCCATTCCGGCCGCGCAGGCCGACATGTGGCCGCTGTTTCTCCACGAGGCCGCCGTGAGCCACCGCGAGACGTTCCCGTCCCGCGCCGACGAGTACGCCTCCACGATCCGCCCCAAGCTCGAGGTGGCCCAGCTCGTGCAGCCCGCCGCAGTTTCGGCCGCACGCGAGGCGCTCGCGGTCTGGCGGCGATACGAGCCCGACGTCGACCTCTACGCGTGCCCGTGCTACGCGATCGAGCTTCCGGCCGAGGATGCAGACGAGCTCGAGGTGCGACTCCCTCTGTCGTCGTTCCTTCGCTGGGTCAACCTGATCGGCTGGGCCGGCCTCGCCATCGGGAACATGCAGTTCGTCGCTCCGGATGACCGCACCGTTCTCGCAGCCGGCCTCGCGTGGGAGCGTCGGTAGAATCCGCGGCCGTGCGCCGGGCCTCGATAGCCACCGTTCTCGTGAGTCTCGCGCTCGTCATCGGCGGCTGCGGTGAGGACAAACCGGAGCGATCGCCGCTTGCGGAGAGCATCGCAGCGCTGTGCGAGCAGGCAAGGGCCGACACCGAGACGCTTGGCCTCCCGGGCGACAAGGGCTTCGCGGTGATCCGGCCCGGGGCAGAGATCGGGGTCCGCCTTGCGGCCGATATCAAGAAGCTCGAGGGCTCAACGCCTGCCGAGAAGGAACAGGTTGCCGCTCTCGCCGAGTATCTCCGCTTCTACCACAACGAGGTCAGCGCGGCTGCGAAGCTCTACGAAGCAGGGCAGACCGAGGTCTACGGGATCACGATCGACCGGGCGAAGCCGACGCTCGTAAGCGCCGAGGCGCTCGCCACGCGCATGAGCGCTCCCGAGTGCGCCGTCCGCCCGTTCCCGGACCGCTAGGGACCCAGCCTCTGGGTTGTGGGTCGTGAGGGAGGGGTCACGGGGAACCTCACGCGAAGCGTGCAGCAAGCAGATGCGTGAGGGAGCGGGCGATACGCTCTCCCATCGCCGGATCCCTCACGCCTTCCCGGCTTCAGGATCAGGCGAAGCCTGCAGCAAACAGACGCGTGAGGGGATCCGCGATATGCTCTTCCATCGCGGATCCCCTCACGCGAGCTTTTCGCGGACGATCTGGCTCACGGCGGAGCCGTCCGCGCGGCCGGAGATGCGTGGCATCACGTCAGCCATGACGCGACCGATGTCGCGGAGCGCCGTCGCTCCCACCACGGCGATCACGTCGTCGGCGCACTCCTCGAGATCGTCCGCGGCGCGCGGCGCCGGCGGGAACCCCCCCCCCAGATCGAGCGCGGGGTGCGCCGGGTGGGCG
>JAJAZN010000263.1 GCA_026785685.1 Thermoleophilia bacterium | reverse complement strand
CGAAGCGTCATTCTGATTCGAGCTCTAAAGCCACCCCCAGAGGGAAGCGGCTACGCCGCGCTGTTCTTCTCCCGCACGAACCCCATCGTCTCGTACATCCGCTCGAGGGTCGGAGTCGAACGTGCCCGTGCCTTGTCGGCACCGAGAGCAAGCAGGCGGAGCAGTTCGCCCTCGTCGGCGCGGAGCTCCATGTAGCGCTCCCTGATCGGCTCGAGCAAGGCAACGACTGCCTCTCCGACGGCAACCTTGAACGTGCCGTACCCGGCATCGGAGTACTCGGCCTCGATCTGGGCGGGCGTACTGCCGGTGGCGACCGACATGATGTCGATCAGGTTCGAGACGCCCGGCTTGTCGTCGGCCTTGCGCACCTCCCGCCCGGAGTCGGTCACCGCCGTCTTGAACTTCTTCAGGATCACGTCGGGCTCGTCGAGCATGCGCACGGTGCCCTGCTCCGAGCTTCCGGTCTTGCCCATCTTCGCCGTGGGGTCCTGAAGCGACATGATGCGCGCTCCGACCTCCGGGTAGAACCCATCCGGCACCGTGAAGACCTCGCCAAAGCGCCCGTTGAACCGCTCGGCGATATCCCGGGCGAGTTCCAGATGCTGTCGCTGGTCGTCTCCGATCGGGACGATGTCGGCCTGATAGAGCAGGATGTCGCCTGCCATCAGGACGGGGTAGTTGAAGAGCGCGGACGCGACGAACTCCTGCTCGCCGCCCTTCTCCTTGAACTGCGTCATGCGGCCGAGTTGCCCGTAACCGGCGTCCGCCGACAGCAGCCAACTCGCCTCGGCATGGGCCGTCACCTGGCTCTGAGCGAAGACGGTCGTGCGCTCCGGTTCGAGGCCGGTCGCGATCAGCATCGCGAACAGATCGAGTGTGCGGCCGTGCAGGTCGGCAGGGTCGTACGGCACCGTGATCGCGTGGAGGTCGACGATGCAGAAGGTCGCGTCGCCCATCTCCTGGGTGGCGGCGTACTGCCGGAAGCCACCGGAGTAGTTGCCGAGCGTTGAGTCACCGGTCGGCTTGATGCCAGAGAAGATGCGCATGAGTGTCCTTTCGCTCGCGGTATCGGCCTGAATGCGCTAGCGCGTTCGGCCGTTGAGAGAAGCCCGGGCCTGTCGGATCAAGCGCGCCAGAAGAGGCCGAGGAGGTTGAGCGAAGGCATGGTGCTCATTTTGTAGCCGTTTTCAGGCGCAGCGTCAAAAGGAGCCGCGTCTACACTGGAGTGATGTCCGTGACCGACCCGACCTGGACGCCCTCGTCCTGGCATGCCTTTCGTGCGCTCCAGCAGCCCGAGTGGCCCGACGCCGTGGCGCTTGCCGCCGTGCGCGACCGTCTCAGCCTGCTGCCCTCGCTCATCTTCGCCGGCGAGGCACGCGCGCTCCAACATCAGCTCGCCGAGGCCGCAGAGGGCCGCACGTTCCTGCTTCAGGCCGGCGACTGCGCCGAGTCGTTCCACGAGCTCTCGGTGATCGCGGTACGCGAGCGGCTGAAGCTGCTGCTCCAGATGTCCGCCGTGCTCACCTACGGAGCGACGCTGCCGGTGATCAAGGTCGGTCGGATCGCCGGCCAGTTCGCCAAGCCCCGCTCGTCGCTGACCGAGACGGTCAACGGCGTTGAGATTCCCTCGTTCCGCGGTCACGTGATCCACTCCGAAGAGCCGACGCTCGAGGCGCGCACTCCCGACCCGGAGCGCCTCGTGCAAGCTTACTACCAGGCCGTCTCGTCACTGAACCTGCTGCGTGCGTTCACGAAGGGTGGTTTCGCCGACCTGACGCAGGTCCACACCTGGAACCAGGAGTTCGTCGCCAGCTCGCTCGAGGGGCAGCGCTACGAGACGATCGCCAACGAGATCGGCCGGGCGCTGCGCTTCATGCAGGCGATCGGGATCGACCTCGGCGACGAGCGTTCGATCCACGAGGTCGACGTCTGGACGAGCCACGAGGCACTCCTGCTCGACTACGAGGAGCCGCTCGTGCGGAAGGACTCGACGACCGGTGACTGGTACGCCTGCTCGGGGCACTTTCTCTGGGTCGGCGAGCGCACGCGGCAGCTCGACGGCGCCCACGTCGAGTTCCTCTCGGGACTGCACAATCCCGTTGGCGCGAAGGTCGGCCCTTCGATGACGCCCGACGAGCTCGTTGCCCTCGCCGAGAAGCTCAACCCCGACCGCGTGCCAGGGCGTCTCAGCCTGATCACACGTCTCGGCGCGAGCCGGGTCGAGGAGCTCCTGCCACCGCTTTTGCGCGCCGTCGCCGAGTCCGGGATCCCCGTCGTCTGGGTTTGCGACCCGATGCACGCGAACGGGTTCGTCACGGGCTCGGGGCACAAGACGCGGCGGCTCGATGACGTGCTCCGTGAGATCGAAGGGTTCTTCGCCGCGCACCGTGAGGTCGGGACGTGGCCCGGCGGCGTTCACCTCGAGATCACCGGCGAGGACGTCACGGAATGTCTCGGCGGTTCGGAAGCGATCCTCGAGGAACAGCTCGATACGCGATACGAAACGCTTTGCGACCCGCGCTTGAACGCCCGCCAGTCGCTCGACCTGGCGTTCCGCGTCGCAGAGCTGATGCGCGGGTAGTGGTCGCTCCGGGAAATCCTGTCGTGATACGCCGGCGAAAACCGAGCAGGGCGAGGACGCAGGGAGCTCGCATACTTGCCTGTTTGGGTGCGACCGAGGACGAAGCCCTGCGATGTGTTTGCAGCCACGCATGCCTTTGCAATAGGGCAACAATGCGTGGCAGGATTTCCCGGAGAGGCCACTGATGATGAGCGGTCTTCGAGCCATCACCGTCGTCGGGACGGGCCTCATCGGTGCGTCCGCTGCGCTCGCCGCCCGGAAGGCGGGAGCGACCGTGAGAGGTTGGGATCCCGATCCCGAGGTCCTGCGCGTCGCGCACGAGCGGGAGGCCGTCGAACCTGCCGCGACCCTGGCCGACGGGGTGGCCGGCGCAGATCTCGTCCTGGTCGCGGCGCCCGTCGCGGAGCTTCCGCACGTCGTCCGCGAGGTGCTCGACCTCGGCTCGGCGGACTGCGTCGTCACAGACGTCGGCTCGACCAAGAGCGCGGTCTGCGCGGCGGCTCGGGGCGACGCGCGATTCATCGGGGGACACCCGATCTGCGGTGCCGAGACGCGTGGCCCGGACCGCGCGAATGCCGAGCTCTTTGCAGGCGCGACGTGGTTCCTGACGCCGACAGCGGGCACAGGGCCGGAGCTCCTGCGCGCGGTGCACGGGTTCGTCACGTCTCTCGGCGCCCGTCCGATCGCGATCGACGCCGGTGCGCACGACCGTCTCGTCGCCGTCACGAGCCACCTGCCGCACGCGCTCGCGAATGTGCTCCTCAACCAGGCCGGAGCCGCCCGGGTCGACGGCCACGATCCGCTCCAGGCAGCGGGTGGCTCGCTGCGCGACATGACGCGCATCGCCGGAGCGAACCCCCGGATCTGGGTCGACATCTTCCTGGACAACCGCGAGGCCGTCGTCGCCGCTCTCGCGGAACACCGCCGCCGCATCGAGCAGCTCGAGGCGGCGCTTACGGCGCAGGACGGTGGTCAGCTCGCGCGCTGGATCGCGGAGGCAGCCACGAACCGACGCCGCATGTTGGCGACGGCCTACGGCGACCCCGGGGAGCTTCAGCGGCTTCGTGTCCATCTTCCCGATCGCCCGGGTGTGCTCGCCGGAATCTTCCAGGCGCTCGGTGCCGAGCGAATCAACGTGCAGGACTTCGAGATGGAGCATCTCTCGACCGACCGCGGCGGTACGCTCACCGTGATCGTCGCGGGGGAGGAGGAGGCCGAACGGGCTTCGGCTCTCCTCGAGGAGCAGGGCTACGGCGTCGTCCTCGCACCCGTGATCGACGCATGAGGGTCGAACCACTCACGCGGCTCGTCGGGCACATCGCTGTGCCGGGCGACAAGTCGATCTCCCACCGGGCGGTCCTGTTCGGGGCGCTCGGCGACGGGGAGACGCGCGTCACGGGCTTCGGCCGATCGGCCGACACGGAGGCGACGATCGAGGCCGTCCGCGCGCTCGGGGTCACGGTCTACGAGCACGACCACGACACGCTGCGGATCTTCGGAAAGGGCTTGCGCGGCCTCGTCTCTCCTGGACGGCCGATCGACTGCGCCAACGCCGGCACGCTCGTCCGCCTGCTGACGGGGATCCTCGCCGGGCAGAACGGGCAGCAGTTCGAGCTGACCGGCGACGCGTCGCTCAGCGCCCGTCCGATGCAGCGGGTCACCGAGCCGCTCTCGCGCATGGGTGCGGAGCTCGAGACCGAAGACGGCCACCTACCGCTCGGAATCGACGCTCGCCCCTTGCGTTCGATCACCTACGAGTTGCCGGTCGCGAGCGCCCAGGTCAAGTCCGCGATCCTCCTCGCCGGGTTGTACGCGAAGGGCGAGACGACCGTGGTCGAGCCCACACCGACGCGAGACCACACCGAGCTGATGCTCGAAGCGGCCGGCGTGACGATCACGAGGCGCGAGTCGAGCGTCACGGTGCAGCCCGCGGAGCGGCTCGAGCTGGGCGAGATCGAGGTTCCGGGCGACTTCTCCTCGGCGGCGCCGTTCATCATCGCGGCGACAATGCTCCCGGGCTCGGAGCTCCACATCCACGGCGTCAATCTCAACCCTCGTCGTACCGGGCTGCTCACGATTCTCGAGCGGATGGGCGGGCGCGTTACCGTCTACAACCGCCGCCGTATCGGCGGCGAGCCTGCGGGCGACCTGGACATCCGCTCGGCGGACCTCGTTGCGACGACCGTGCTCGGGCCCGAAGTGCCGCTCGCAATCGATGAGCTGCCCCTGTTTGCCCTGGCTGCGTCGTGTGCGCACGGCAACAGCCGCTTGCGGGGTGCGGAGGAGCTTCGCGCGAAGGAATCGGATCGCGTCGAGGCCACCGTTGATGCGCTGCGGTCGCTCGGTCAGCACGTGATTGCGACCGAGGACGGCTTCAGGATTCGCGGCGTCCCGACCCGTCCCCGTGGCGGCAAGATCGAGAGCCGTGGCGATCACCGGATCGCGATGCTCGGCGCGATTGCGGGACTTACATCTGCAGACGGCGTCGAGATCGAGAACGCCGAGTGCGTGGCAGTAAGCTTCCCGGGCTTCTTCGAGCTCCTCGCACATCTCAAAGAGACCTCAGAAAGGCAGGAGGCGTGATGGTGTCCATCTATCATTTCTGCCTCAGGCAGAAATGATCGTTGCAATCGACGGGCCTGCAGGGGCCGGCAAGAGCTCGGTCGCCCGTGCCCTCTCGACGCGCCTCGGGTTCCGATATCTCGATACCGGCGCGATGTACCGTGCGCTGACCTGGCTCGCGCTGCGGCAGGGCATCGCCCTCGACGACGTGGTCTCGCTCGAGGAGCTCGCACGTGAGAATCCGATCGAGTTCGACGAAGGGGAGGGCGTGTCGATCGCAGGCCATGACGTGACGACCAGGATCCGGGAGCCGGTGATCGATTCCTCGGTTCCGATCGTCGCCCGCCATCCGGAGGTGCGCGAGGTGATGCGCGAGCGACAACGCGCGCTCGGCGAGCAGGGCGACTCCGTGATCGAGGGACGGGACATCGGCGTTGTTGTCGCTCCGAACGCAGAGCTCAAGGTCTGGCTCGTCGCCGACCCTCGCGTTCGCGCTGAGCGCCGTCACGCAGAGCGAGACGGCATCACCGTTGACATGACGGCCGACGACATGCGCCGCCGCGACAAACGCGACGCGGGCAACACGCATCGGGCCGAGGATGCGATCGAGGTCGACACGACGTCGCTCAGTCTCGAGCAGGTCATCGATCGGATCGAAGGGCTCGTCCGGGAGCGTGTGGCATGAGCACGACCGCCGACAAGGTCTGGGCCGTCGGCCGTCCGACGATCGGAACGGCTGTGACGCTCGGCGGGCGCCTGAAGGTCTACGGCAAGGAGCGCGTTCCGATGACGGGCGGGCTCGTGATCGCGTCCAACCACTTTCACTGGGTCGACCCGCCGGCCCTTGGTGCGGCCTGCCCGCGCACGATCTACTACATGGCCAAGGTCGAGGCACATCGGGTGCCGGGCCTCGGAGCGGTGATCCGTGCGTTCGGAACCTTCCCGGTTCGCCGCGGCGAGTCCGATCGCGATGCCGTACGGACGATGCGAGGGATCGTGCGTGACGGATTTGCGCTCGGGCTCTTCGCCGAGGGGACGCGCCAGAAGAGCGGTGTGCCCGGCGACATCCAGCCCGGGGCCGCGATGGTCGCGCTCCAGGAGGACGTACCGGTGATTCCCGTCGCGATCCACGGCACGCAGACCTGGAAGCCGGGAAACTTCCATCCGATCTCGCTCGCCTGGGGTGAGCCGATCCGATTCGAGGGGCTGCCGAAGGGTGGCAAGGGCTACAAGGAGGCATCGGCTGCGCTCCAGACGAAGATTCTCGGGCTCTTCGACTTCCTCGTCGAGATGCACGCTCTCGGCCGACCCGAAGCGGTGCCACCGGCATGAGCCGCATCGACCCGGACGACATCGAGCTGGCCGAAGAGGTAGAAGCACCCCGGGAGATCTCCGGGACGGTCGCGATCGTCGGCTTTCCGAACGTCGGCAAGTCGACGCTGATCAACCGGCTCACGCAGACCCGTGCAGCTGTGGTTCATGAGACGCCGGGGGTCACCCGCGACCGGAAGGAGTTGCTGTGCGAGTGGACGGGAACGTGGTTCCGCCTCATCGACACGGGTGGGGTGGACGAGGCGGACGGTGGGCCGTTCGGGAACAAGATCGCCGAGCAGGCGCTCGCAGCGATCGACGAGGCCGATCTCGTGCTGTTCGTCGTCGACGCGCGGGCGGGAATCACGCCGGGTGACGAAGAGCTCGCTGTCATTCTGCGCAAGAAGAAGCGCCCTGTGATCGTGCTCGCGAACAAGATCGACGATCCAAGCCGCGATAGCGAGTCCGCGGTGTTCCACAGGCTCGGCCTCGGGGAGCCCTGGCCCCTCTCGGGCCTCCACGGCCACGGCACGGGCGATCTGCTCGACGAGATCGTCGGGCGCCTGCCCGGCACGGCCGAGGTCGCGATCGGCTCCGAGGCGATCAGGGTCGCGATTCTCGGGCGCCCGAACGTGGGGAAGTCGTCCCTCCTGAACAGGCTTGTCGGTCGCGAGCGGGTGATCGTTTCCGAGGTGCCCGGAACGACGCGCGACGCGATCGACACCGTGCTCCAGCGCGGCGAGACGACGTTCGTGCTGGTCGACACCGCAGGTCTCCGCAGGCGCCGCAAGCAGCGGCAGGGGATCGAGTACTACTCCGAGCTGCGCGCACTCCAGGCTGCCGAGCGGGCCGATGTCGCGCTCGTGCTCTTCGACGCGTCGGAGGGGATCGTCGAGCAGGATCTCGCCGTCGCCGACATCGCGCGCAAGGCGGGTTGCTCGACGCTCGCCGTCCTCTCGAAGTGGGACATCACCGACCTCGAGATCGTCGAGGCCCAGGGCCACCTCGGTCGCAGGCTTCGCCAGCGTCCGCCGGTGATCGCCGTCTCGGCGAAGTCGGGACGTGGCGTCGGTCGCCTGCTCGACAAGGTCGAGGAGCTCTTCGCGAAGCACAACGGCAGGATCACGACCGGGGAGTTGAACCGGGCGCTCGGCGAGCTCAAGGAGGCGCGCCCAGGCCCTCAGGGCGAGCGGGGAAGGCGGTTGAAGCTGATGTACGGAACCCAGGTCAGCACGCGTCCGCCGCGCTTCAGGATCTTCGTCAACGCTCCGAGCCTTGTCACGCGCGACTACGGCTACTGGGTTGAGAACGAGCTGCGCAAGCGGTTCGAGCTCGAAGGCGTCCCCGTCTCGATCGACTTCGTGAAGAGCGAGTAGGGAACCCTCGTGATGCGGGAACCCCGCAGGTGGGCGCCAGGCTTTAGCCTGGTGCCGGAGAGGAGGACTGCATGCGCATCACGGTGATCGGGGCGGGTTCATGGGGAACGGCGTTCTCGGTCGTCCTCCGCGATCGTGGCCACGAGGTGACGCTTGCGTGCCGGGATCCCGAGCACGCGGCTGCGATCGTCGAATCGCGCTACAACCCGCGCTACTTCCCTCATGTCGATCTGACGGGCATCGCCGCGACCGCGATCGAGGAGGCCCCGATCGCCACCGCGAACCTTGCGGTCGTCGCGGTCCCGAGCGCCGCGTTCGGCGCGACCGTCGCGGCTCTCTCGGGCACGTGCCCGATCCTCAGTTTGGCGAAGGGGCTCGACCCGGCCACGGGCAATCGCCTTTCGACCCTCGTCACCGATCGGCCGGTGGCCGTGCTGTCTGGGCCGAACATCGCAGAGGAGATCTCCCGTGGCCTCCCGGGTGCGGCCGTGGTCGCGGGACTCGACCACGCGCTCTCGATTCAGATCCAGCTCGCGATCACGTCACCCACGTTCAGGGTCTACGTCAACGACGATGTCACCGGCGTCGAGCTCTGTGCGGCGGCGAAGAACGTGATCGCGCTCGCTGCCGGGGGCGCCGACGGGCTCGGCCTCGGAGACAACGCGAAAGCGGCCCTCGTGGCGCGCGGTCTGGCCGAGATGGGTCGCTTCGCCGAGGCATCCGGCGCGAAGCCCGAGACGTTCGCCGGCCTCGCCGGAATGGGAGACCTGATCGTGACCTGCTGGTCGAAGTCGGGACGCAATCGTCGGGCCGGGGAGCTTATCGCCCAGGGCTCGACTCCGGACGAGGCACGCGCCGAGATCGGCACGGTCGTCGAGGGGCTGACGACGGCACCCGTGCTGCGGGATCTCTCGCGCCGCCTCAGGATCGAAATGCCGATCACGGACGGCGTCTGCGCGGTGCTGGACGGCGTTCCGCTCGTCGAGCTCGTGGCCACGTTGATGGACCGGGATCCGACGTCGGAGTGAAGACCCGCCGCGACGCCCGGATTGGCTAGGCTTGCGCGCATGTCTACCCGCTCGTTCAGCTTCAGTTCGGAGTCCGTCACCGAAGGGCATCCCGACAAGATCGCCGACCAGATCTCGGACACAGTCCTGGACGCCGTCCTCACCGACGACCCCGAGGGCCGGGTCGCCTGCGAGACGCTCATTACAACGGGTCTCGTCGTCGTCGCCGGCGAGATCACGACAACGTCGTATGTCGATATTCCGCGCCTCGTGCGCAAGACCGTCGCGGAGATCGGCTACACGCGCGCGAAGTACGGCTTCGACGCCGAGACGTGCGGTGTGATCGTTGCTCTGGACGAGCAGTCGCCCGACATCGCCCAGGGCGTGGACGAGTCGTTCGAGGTTCAGCACGGCGATCTCGACCCGATCGACCAGATCGGTGCCGGCGACCAGGGGATGATGTTCGGCTACGCCTCGAACGAGACCGAGGAGCTGATGCCGCTCCCGATCCAGCTTGCCCACCGCATCACCCACCGGCTCTCGGAGATTCGCAAGGCCGATGTACTCCCGTACCTGCGGCCGGACGGCAAGGCGCAGGTGACGATCCGCTACGAGGTCGACGAGCACGGGCACCAGCGCCCCGTCGAGATCGAGCGCGTCCTGATCTCGACCCAACATCGCGACGGGCTCGACGCCGAGATGCTGATCAAGCCGGATCTGATCGACCACGTTCTCCGGCCGATCCTTCCGCACGACCTCTACGACGAGAAGCGCTTCGCCGACTCGGACTTCGTCTACGTCAACCCGACCGGCAAGTTCGTGATCGGCGGCCCGATGGGGGACACGGGGTTGACCGGGCGCAAGATCATCGTCGACACCTATGGTGGCGCGGCTCCGCACGGTGGCGGTGCGTTTTCCGGCAAGGACCCGACCAAGGTCGATCGGTCCGCCGCCTACGCGGCGCGCCACGTTGCCAAGAACGTCGTCGCCGCCGGGCTCGCCGACCGCTGTCAGATCCAGGTCGCGTACGCGATCGGTGTTGCCCACCCGCTCAGTGTCCTGATTGACTGCTTCGGCACCAACGTCGTCTCCCAGGAAACGATCGAGAGCCTCGTCGCTGAACACTTCGACCTCCGGCCCGGCGCGATCATCCGAGACCTTGACCTTCGTCGGCCGATCTACCGCAAGACTGCCTCGTACGGCCACTTCGGCCGCGAGGACGCAGGATTCACGTGGGAACGGACGGATAGGGCCGAGATGCTCCGTGCGGCTGCCGGCCTCGCCAAGCTCGCAACTGCCTAGCCGCTCGTACCCTCGCGGTGAGCCGACGCTGCTGGGTGAGGGCGTCGGCACAGCACCGGTCTCGGCGGCCGATTCGCGCTAGGCGGCTGGTCGAACGTACAGGCCTTGCGCGAACTTTTCGACGATCGGCTTCGTGTCGCCGTCGATCTCGACGAGGAGCGGGTCCTCGGCCGCCGAGCCCCGGCGCAGCACGGTCACGCCGGGAGCGAATCCGTTGTCGTAGAACCATGTGAGCAGATCGCCGTCGTGCTCTGCCAGTCGGACGATCTCCGCTTGGCCGCCGGTCGCGAGGTCCGCAAGCGACACGAGCTCGGCGTTCTCCGCCTGCTCGAAGTCGGTCTCGATGGGCCAGCCGTGGGGGCAGCGGTCGGGAAAGCCGAGGCGCTCGTTGATCCGCTCGACCATGTCGTCCGAGAACGTGTCACCGAGCTCGTCGGCATGGACATGCGACTCGGCCGCGGTGTAGCCCATAAAATCGGTCAGAAAGCGTTCGATCAGGCGATGCTTGCGGACGACCCGCTCGGCCCTCTCGATGCCGGTCGGCGTCAGGATTGCCTCCTTCTGCTCTCCTCGCTCGACGAGCCCCTCGACCTCGAGTCGTTTCAGCATCTCGCCGGCAGACGCACGCGAGACACCGAGCATCTCCGCGACGCGGGAAGCGATCGCGTTGGAGGCGGTGGCGGGGCGATACTCGCCGATCGGGAACGCAAGGAAGTAGATCGTCTCGAGATACTCATCGACCGAATGCCCGTGCCCGTGCGCCACTGACCTCCATGCTAGACGACGCCGCCCCTCCCGGGACGCCGGTCCGCGGAGATGAGGTACAGCACGGGCGTCGATACGCCGATCAGCACGAGCGCCGGCACGGCTGCGCGAGAGTATGCTCCGACCTCCGTCAGCTTCCAGATCTCGGTCGCGAGCGTCTCGAAGCCGATGGGACGAAGGAGCAGCGTCGCCGGCAGCTCCTTCATCGCGGAGAGGAAGACGAGCGCGGCACCGGCGAGGATGCCTGAGCGGGAAAGCGGTGCGGTCACGGTGACGAGGGTGGCGAAGGCCCCCCTGCCGAGCCCGCGGGCGGCTTCCTCGACGCGCGGATTGACCCGGATGAGGGACGACTCGACGCCGGAGAGCGCCTGTGGGAAGAACCGCACCACGTAGGCGAAGATGAGCAGCGCCAGCGTCTGGTAGACCGGCGAGGCGTAGCGGGCGGCGAAGAAGACGAGGGAGAGTGCGATCACGATCCCGGGCAGCGCATTGCCGGCGAACGAGAGCCGCTCGAGCACACGTGAGCGGCGCGACGGATATCGGAGCGCGAGTACCGCGACCGGCAGCGCCGAGACGACGGCGAAGGCCGCGGCGAGGCCCGAGGCGGAAAGGGACGAGATTGCTTCCCGCCAGGGCAGTTCGATCGCCCGGTCGCTCACGATCGCCCGTTCGAGCCAGTAGCCGAGGACGAGCGCCGGCAACAGGAGGAACGCCCCGACGACCGCCGAGCACCAGGCGAGCGCCGGGATGCGCCAGCGGCCGAGGGGAATCGGCTTGGCGACGCGCCCCGCGCCCGGGCTCGTGCGGTAGAGCCGGCCGCGGGAGCGGACGCGCGCTTCGAGCGCGAGGGCGACCGCGGTGAGCGCCACGAGCACGAGACCGAGGACGGCGGCCGGCGTCCGGTCGAAGAGGCTTCGGTACTGAAGGTAGATGGCCCGGGTGAGGGCGTCGTAGCGCATCAGCGAGACGACACCGAAGTCTGAGAGGGTGTAGAGCGCGACCAGAAGCCCGCCGAGCGAGATCGCAGGGCGTACCGACGGCAGCGTGATCCGGAACAGGACGCGCCCACGTGAGGCGCCGAGGCTGCGTGCCGCCTCCTCCTGTCCCGGGTCGAGGTCGCGGAGCGCAGCCTGCGTGAGGAGGAAGACGTACGGGTAGGTGGAGAGGGTGAGAGCGGCGAGAGCACCCCAGTACCCGGTCGGGTCGGGCAGCCGCTCGACCCCGAGAGCCTGCTGGAGCAGCCCCTTCTCGCCGAAGAACCCGAGCAGGCACAGTGCGGCGACGTAGCTCGGGATTACGAGCGGCAGGGCCGCGGCTGTAGCCCAGGCCCGACGGCCCGGCAGGTCGGTGCGGACGACGAGCCACGCGAGCGGCACCGCGACGAGGATCGTCGTCGCCACTACCCCCACGACGAGGAGAATTGTGCGGAGCACGAGCTCCAACGTCTGCCGTTCGAGAAGCAGTTCGAGCGAGCGCCCGCCGCCGCTCGCAACACGGAGCCCGAGGTATGCGAGCGGCAGCAGGAGCAGCCCGACGATGACTGTCGCTGCGATGACGAGCGGAAGCGGGGGGGGGGGTCCCCCCCCACCCCCCCAGAACCCACCCCCACCGGACCCCGGGGGCGCGAACGGCCGGTTGTAGGCCCGGGCCCCCCACGTCGAAGGGG
>JAJAZN010000262.1 GCA_026785685.1 Thermoleophilia bacterium | reverse complement strand
GGGAGGTCGCCGCGACGCTCGGCGCACCGCCCTCGCGCGCATGGCGCGAAGTCGACCTACCGCTTACCGGTCGAGCGTTCGCCGCCGCTGCCGGGTTCGCGTTCGCGATCTCGCTCGGCGAGTTCGGAGCCACGGTGTTCGTCGCCCGAGCAGAACAGCCGACGTTGCCGGTCGCGATCTTCCGCTTTCTCGGCAGGCCGGGCGAGCAGAACCAGGGAACCGCAGCGGTGCTGGCCGTTGTTCTCGCCGCGATCGCAGTCGGCGCCGTGCTCCTCGCAGAGCGGGCCGCCGACGGACGGGCCGAGGTTCTCTAGTGCTCGCCGTCCGCGACGCGCACGTAGGCCTGGGTGGGCACCCGGCTCTCGCAGGCATCGATCTCGAAGTCGCCGCCGGCACGGTCGTCGCGGTGCTCGGGCCGAGCGGCAGCGGGAAATCGACGCTGCTTCGCGCGATCACCGGACTTCAGTCACTCGATCGCGGATCGATCGAACTCGACGGTGGCTCGCTGGCCGGCGTTCCACCACACCGAAGGGGCATCGGCCTCATGTTTCAGGACGACGCGCTGTTCCCCCACCGCGACGTGGCGGCGAACGTCGGATTCGGCCTGCGGATGCAGTCCGTGAGCAACGATGCGATCGCAGCGCGCGTGACCGAGATGCTCGCGCTCGTCGGCCTGGCCGGGAAGGAGCACCGGTCGATCGGTTCGCTCTCCGGAGGAGAGCGCAAGCGTGTCGCCCTCGCTCGCGCGCTTGCTCCTGCACCCCGGGTGCTCCTCCTCGACGAGCCGCTCGGCGCGCTCGATCGCCCCCTTCACGACCGACTCGTTACCGAGCTCGGCAGGCTGTTTCGGGCGATCGGGCAGACGACCGTCTACGTCACCCACGACGTCGCCGAGGCGTTCGCGCTCGGAGACAGCGTGGCCGTGATGCGCGAGGGACGCGTTGTGCAGGTCGCCGCACCTGAGGAGCTCTGGGCGACTCCGCGCGATGCCTGGATTGCGCGATTCATCGGGCTCGCGAACGTCGAGGTGCGCGGCCGAACGGCCGTCGTCACCCGGCCGGAGGGTGTCACCTTCCGACTCGATCCAGCGGGCGAGGCCGTCGTCGTGTCGAGCCGCCGCGACGGGCCGCTCGTGACGCTGTGCGCGCGCTATGACAGCGGCGCCGAGATCGTCTCGGCGCACACAGGCACCGAGCCGCCGGCCCCCGGAGACCGAGTCCGGGTCGCGATCGATCCAGCTGCGGTGGGAGTCATCCCGACAGAATCGCAAGCTCGCGACCAGGCGCAGAGCGATCCCGCCTGAGCATCATTCCTCGTCGTCGTCGAGACCGTCGTCCCACCCGTCCTCGTCGAGGTCATCGTCGTCCTCAGGGTCGAGATCGACCGCCAGGTCGGCGTCGTCCCAGCTTTCACTCACGATCGGCTCCTTTGTCGTTCGTGGGCCGCGCGCCGCGACCTCACGGAAACGTATCGCGCCGTGGTGAACTCAGCGCTCGGGAGCGCACTGCCGATCGCTCGCCATGATGGTGTCGAAGATCGATGTCATCGACGCTGCCTGCGCTCGATCGGCTGCCGTCAGACCGAGGCCCTCCCACTGGATCACGGGAGTGACGCCGGCACCCATGACCGTGATCCGGTAGCGCTCGCCCGGCGCGGGGGGTCGCATTGCCTTGCTCGGGTAGTCGGGGAACGGCTTCTGTGGGACGAAGCTGTGGCAGAACGTGCCCGTGTTCTTGTGCACGAGGATCCCCGACTCGCGCTTCCAGCCGGGCTCGTACGCCGAGTTCAGCGTGTCGATGTACACGTTGCGCCCGTAGCGGTCGAACGGGTTGCCCTGTCCGGTCGAGCCGAAGCCGAAGATCGGCTGGCCGAGATACGTGAAGCGACCAAAGAGCCCCTGCCATTGGCCGCCGTACGTCCAGTGGGAGTAGACTTCGAGCTTCGAGAGCTCACCTGTCCAGCGGGAGAGATGGAGCTCGTACGCGGTCTGGGACGGCTTCCACGGGTCAAAGCCGAGGAGCGGGAGACCGCGCTGCCAACGTTGGATCGCCCAGTAGCTCCCGTCCGGGGCCT
The DNA here is from genome assembly GCA_026785685.1 of Thermoleophilia bacterium. Lineage (GTDB taxonomy): Bacteria > Actinomycetota > Thermoleophilia > Gaiellales > Gaiellaceae > Gaiella. The sequence goes on along the minus strand of JAJAZN010000262.1, from coordinate 607 downwards.
TGCACGCGAAGAGGAAGTAGACAAGCGTCGGACCGTCGTAGGGCGTGCAGCCGTTCTTGAAGGTCGACCAGTACGACGCCTTGCGGTACTTGCCCCAGCCGCCTGCGTAGTCGTAGTTGAATCGCACCTGGCGGACGCTCTGGTCGGTCGAGGTGACCGCGTTGATGCCGCCCCAGACGAGGACGTGGCCTACCTTGCCGTCGGTGCGACGGTAGGTGACGAGCGCCTCTCCCTTCGTGTTGACCTTGAGCGACTCGAACGTCGCCCCGAGGTCGGACATCGGCTCGCTCGCGAGAGCAGGCGCCACGAAGAGCGCCGCGCCGAGCGCACCGCTGAGAACGAGGACTCCAAGGAAGTGCCGCACACAGCGGGAATCGGAACGAGCAGCGGCTCCAGGCGACCCCTCGAAGGAGGGACAGAACGTGCGTGTCGCTAGCGCTCGGGGATACAGACGCGGTCCTGCGACCCGACGATCCGGTCGAAGAGCGCGTTGAACTGTCGATCCTGCTGCGGGTCGTAGCGACCGAGCGCGGGGCCTCCCATTGCACGACCGGCGTCACACCGGGGCCCATCACCGTGACGAGGTGCCGCTCCCCGTTCCCCGGGG
>JAJAZN010000261.1 GCA_026785685.1 Thermoleophilia bacterium | reverse complement strand
CTCCACCTCGTCCCCGGCGCTGAGCCCACGAGCGCCGAGAGCACCGCGCTCGACTTCGTGATCGGCCCCTCGGTCGACGGCTGGGACGGCGGTGCGAGGCTCGGCGGGCCTGAGGGGAACACGGCCAGCACCGGCCACGCTGCGCGAGCGCGGCGACACCTGCTGCTCCCGGCGCTCTGGGCGCTGCAGGAGCATATCGGCTGGATCAGCCCCGGCGGGATGAACGAGCTCTGCCGCAGGCTGACGCTGCCGCCCGCCGACGTCTACGGGGTCGCCACGTTCTACGCGATGCTCGCGGTCGAGCCCCGGCCGGCGCGCGTCGTCCACGTCTGCGAGGACATCGCCTGCAAGTGCATCGGCTCCGACGACCTGATCGCCCAGATCGAGGAGCGCTTCGGTGCCGAGGGCGAGCTCTCCGACGACGGCTCCGCGACCTGGTACCGCAGCCCCTGTCTCGGCCAGTGCGATCGCGCGCCGGCGGCCCTCGTGAGCGACGCGGGCGACGAGCCGCACGAGCGCACGCTAGCACTGACGACCGCTGCGGCCGTTCTCGAAGCGCTCGCGGGCGGCGATCCTGGCCCCGCGCCCGTCACCGTCCTGCCGCAGGGCGGTGATCCGTCGCTGCGGCTGCTCCGCCGCGCCGCCTCGGAGCGATCGGTGAGCCTCGACGAGTACCGCGCGCACGGCGGCTACGCCCCGTTGCGCCGCGCAATCGAGCTTGGCCCCGAAGGCGTGATTCGAGAGGTCAAGGACTCGAAGTTGCAGGGTCGCGGCGGTGCCGCGTTCCCGACCGGCGTCAAGTGGGATGCCGTCGCCCGCCAGCCGGCGCGGCCGCATTACCTCGTCTGCAACGCGGACGAGTCGGAGCCCGGCACGTTCAAGGACCGGGTTCTGATGGAGCGCGACCCGTTCGCGCTGATCGAGGCGATGACGATCGCGGCCTACGCGACCGGCTGCGAGCTCGGCTTCGTCTACATCCGCGGCGAGTACCCCGAGCCGCAGCACGCGCTCGAAGCGGCGCTCGACGAGGCTCGGATGCGCGGCTACCTTGGTGATGACATCCTCGGGGAGGGCTTCTCCTTCGAGATCGAGATCCGCAAGGGCGCCGGCGCCTACATCTGCGGCGAGGAGACGGCGATCTTCGAGTCGATCGAGGGAAATCGGGGCGAGCCGCGCAACAAGCCGCCGTTCCCGGTCGTCGAGGGCCTCTTCGGCAAGCCGACCGTGGTGAACAACGTCGAGACGCTCGTCAACGTGCTCGACATCGTGTCTCGTTCCGGCCCGGTCTACGCGGAGACCGGCACGGAGGTCTCGACCGGGACGAAGTTGTTCTGCGTGTGTGGCCACGTCGAGCGCCCCGGCGTCTATGAGGTGCCGTTCGGCACCACCCTCCGGGAGCTGTACGACCTCGCGGGTGGTGTCAGCGGCGGGAAAGACCTGCAGACGATCCTGATGGGCGGTGCGGCAGGTGGCTTCCTGCGGCCGGACGAGCTCGACTTGCCCCTTACCTTCGAGGCGGTGCGCGAGGCGAAGACGACGCTCGGCTCCGGCGTCGTGCTCGTGCTCGACGAGACGGTCGACATGCCGCGGCTCCTCATGCGCCTCGCCGCCTTCTTTCGCAACGAGTCGTGCGGTCAGTGCGTTCCCTGCCGCGTCGGCACGGTCCGGCAGCAAGAGGCGCTCGCACGCCTCGTCTCCGGGAAGACGCGGGGCGGTGTCCAGACGGAGCTCGCGGTTATCGCCGAGGTGGGGCAGTGCATGCGCGACGCCTCGATCTGCGGCCTCGGTCAGACTGCATCGAGCGCGATCGAATCGGCAATCGGACGACTGGGGGTCTTCTCGTGACTGAGTTGCTCGCGCCGCGGCGGATGATCGAGCTCGAAATCGACGGCCAGTCCGTCCGCGTCTTCGAGGGCGAGACGATCCTCGGCGCCTGCCGGCGGCTCGGGATCGACACGCCGACCCTGTGTTACGGCGACACGCTGGAGCCCGCGAACGCCTGTCGCGTGTGCGTCGTCGAGGTCGAGGGTGCGCGCGTGCTCGCGCCCGCCTGCTCGCGCAAGGCCGAGGCCGGCATGAAGGTGCAGACCGACTCCGAGCGCGTGCGCCACTCCCGCAAGATGGTGCTGGAGCTGCTCGCGTCGTCGGTTGATCTCTCGACGACGGACGTGATCCCGGACTACCTCGAACGGTACGACGCGCGGCCACAGCGCTTCGGGCCGCCCGCTCTGCCCGACCCGGATCGCGACCGCAAGCGGACAGGACATCACGTCGAGCCGGACGGCCAGACCGCTGCGACGGTGTACGCGACGATCAAGATCGACAACGAGCTGTACGTGCGCGACTACTCGAAGTGCATCCTCTGTTACAAGTGCGTCGACGCCTGCGGGGAGCAGTTCCAGAACACGTTTGCGATCCACGTCGCGGGCCGCGGGTTCGATGCGCGGATCTCGACGGAGTACGTGGCCGACCTGCCCGAGTCGGCGTGCGTCTACTGCGGTAACTGCATCGCCGTCTGCCCGACGGGCGCGCTGATGTTCCGCTCCGAGCACGAGCTCCGCGAGGACGGCGACTGGCGCGAGGACGACCAGACGATGACGACGACGGTCTGTCCGTACTGTGGCGTCGGCTGCAACCTCGAGCTGCACGTGCAGGACAACACGATCGTCAAGGTCACGAGCCCGGACGACCACGACGTCACGCGTGGCAACCTCTGCATCAAGGGTCGCTTCGGCTTCCAGCACGTCCAGGCCGGCAAGCGGGACTGAGAGCTCGAAGGTGACGGCAGGAGCGGTCGTCCTCGCGGGCGGTCGATCGAGCCGGATGGGGCAGTCCAAGGCGCTGCTCGACTGGCACGGGCTGACGGCGGTCGAGCACGCAGTCGAAGTGGTGCGCGACGGTGTCGGGGGTGGGCCGGTCTGCGTCGTTTCGGCGCCGGGGCAGGAGCTGCCGCCGCTCGATGCGATCGTGGTCGAGGATCCGGTCGCCCACGACGGGCCGCTCGCCGCGCTGTACACCGGCCTCGTTGCGCTTGAAGGGAGGGCCGACGTCGCGTTCGCGTGCGGCGTCGACACGCCGCTGCTTCACCCGGCGTTCGTTCGCGCCGTCGTTCGGACGCTCCACAAGGGCGACGACGCCGTTGTGCCGACGATCGGCGGTCGCTCACAGCCGCTCCTCGCCGTCTATCGCGTGCGGATCGCTCCAAGAGTGCGGGCGCTGCTCGACGACGGTGCCGGCGGCCTCAGGGACATCCCGCGGACCTGCGCGGTGCGTCAGGTGGGCGAGTGGGAACTGATCTCCGACCCCGAGCTCGATGCGGCCGACCCGCGGCTGAACGCTTCAGAGAACGCGAACACGCCCGAGGAGTGGGCGGCGCTCGTGGCCCGGGGCTAGCGCGGAGCGGCCCAAAACGGGCTTGTCGTCGGCCGCTCCCACGTCGGGCTGAAGCCCGACGCGCGCGCCATCCGTTCCCCCGGAGGGCTGCCCCCGCGCCTGCCGCCTCGTGTTGGCGCCGGGGCGTGCCGCACGCGGTGGCTGGTTTCAGCCTGTTGCCAGGGTTACGCCCTGTCCGAGCTCGACCTCGCCGCTCTCGACGAGGACGACATCGCTGCGGTCGAGTACGAGCGTCAGTCTCCCGTCCGGAGCGATCGCGCCCGCCGTCCCGGCTCGGTCACCGACCCGTACCCTGAGACCCCGAAGGACGTTGCGCGGCTCCAGCTCGTCGAGCAGACCCGTGAGACCACTGACGAGCCAGGCGTCGTAGTGGCGTTCGAGCTCGGTGAGAACCGCAGCGAGCAAGGCTCCCCGGTCGCACGGGCGCCGCGTTGCGATGCGCAGCGACGTTGCGGGCAGTCGCGCTACGGGTGGGAGCTCTCCCTCACTCTGGTTGACGTTGATCCCGATCCCGCAGACGACCACGGAGCCGGACGCCTCGAGCAGGATCCCCGCGACCTTGCGGCCCTCGACGAGCACATCGTTTGGCCACTTGACCATTGCTGGAACCGAGCACTCGCCCTCGAGAGCGGCGGCGACCGCCAACCCGGCTACGAGCGAGAGCTGCGGCAGCGCTGCTCCCGCCGGCGCCCGCAGGAGCACCGAGAACAGAAGCGCCGTCGACTGCACATCGTCCCAGCGCCGCCCCGAGCGTCCGCGGCCGGCGGTCTGGTGCTCTGCGACCGCGACCGCACCGTGCGGATGGTCGCTGCCGGCGAGCACGTCCTGCGTCGACGCAATCTCTGCCGCGTAGAGATACGGCTCGCCGAACGACCCGCGGAGGAGCGGCTGGACGGCCTCAGGCGCAAGGTCACTCACGGTCGTCGACCCGGCGGAGCTTCTTCGTCTCACCACGCCGCTTCTTCGTCTCCACCCGCTTCGCCTGCGCGGCACGCGACGGCTTGGTCGGGACGCGCCTGCGTTCGACATGAAGCGCCTCGGCCAACCGCGCGACGACCCGGTCGATCGCGAGCTCGCGATTGCGGAGCTGGCTTCGCTCGTCCTGTGCGACGGCCCGAATGATCGGGCCGGACTTCCTGATCACGCGTTGCTTCTGCACGTCGCTGAGGGCGGTCGACGCCGCGACATCGAAGACGGCCTCGACCCGCGATTCCGTCTTGTTCGCGTGCTGCCCTCCCGGGCCGCTCGACCGGGAGATGCGAAGCTCGATCTCCGAGAGCGGAAGAAGGACGGATCTGGTTACCCGGCGACGTGTCCGGTCGTCGTCGCTCACGACCGCACCGGTGGCGAGATCGTGAGCAGCGCGTCGTCGTGGTCGTGGTCGACCTGCAGCGTCGTGTGCGTGATCGAGAACCGCTCCTTCAGCATGTGCTCGCTCGCTCGGCGGATCCCGTGACAATCGTCGCCCTCGCGCACGAGAACGTGCGCCGAGAGGCACGGAAAGCCGCTCGTGATCTGCCAGACGTGGAGATCGTGCACCTCGACGACCCCGGGCTGAGTGACGAGCGCCCGCCCGATCTCCTCGGCGTCGAGTCCGCGTGGCGTCGACTCGAGCAGCACGAGCACCGACTCCTTCAGCACCCCAAAGGAGCTGACGATCAGGTAGATCCCGATCAGGACGCCCATGATCGGATCGGCGTACCGCCATCCCAAGGTGACTATCACGATGCCGGTGACGATGACTGCGATCGAGCCAAGGGCGTCGCCGACGAGGTGAACGTAGGCCGCGCGAAGGTTGATGTCCTCGCCGCCACGACGGAAGACCGCCGCCGCCCCGATTGCGTTGACGAGCAGGCCGATGCTCGCGATCACGATGAGCCAGCCGCCGGGCACCGACGCAGGATCCGCGAACCGACGCGCAGCCCCGACGAACACGATCAGCGCGATCACGATCAACGAGACGGCGTTGAAGAGCGCAGCCAGGATCTCCGCCCGCTTGAACCCAAAGCTCCGGTTCGGGGTCGTGGGTCGACGCGCGAGCATGACGGCCCCCGCAGCAACGGCCAGCGCGACCACGTCCGAGAGGTTGTGGCCCGCGTCGGCAAGCAGCGAGAGACTGCCCGTAAGGATCGCGGCGATCACCTCCACGAGCGTGTAAGCGGCGTTGAGAACGAGCGCGATCGTCAACGAGCGCAGGGAGCCGCTCGAAGTCGCGTGGGAGTGACCGTGGTGATGCTCGTGCGCCATGGTGAGACGGTAGCGCGACGTGAGCGCAAGCACTGTCGCGTGGGCGCTGCTTCTGGGAGAATGGCGGCCGTGGCATGCATCTTGCTCGACATCGACGGTGTCCTTCACGTTTCGGGTGAACCGATCCCCGGGGCCGTCGATGCCGTCGCCCGGCTCCGCACCCAGGGCCACTCGCTCCGCTTTCTCACCAACAACTCGACGCGGCCGCGCGCGGTGCTCGCGGAGGAGCTGCGACTGCTCGGGTTCGACCTCGAGGACGACGAGCTCCAGACGACGCCGAGAGCAGCAGCGAGGGAGCTCGCCGGCAAGCGCGTTCTGGCGCTCACGATGGGAGCGATCCTGCCCGACCTGGAGGGGATCGAGCTCGTCGGCGACCGCGCCGACGCAGTGCTGCTCGGCGGGTGTGACGAGACGACGGAACCGAATCAGGTGTTCTCGTGGATGAACCTCGGCCGCGCCTTCGCGGAGCTGCAGATGGGTGCCGAGCTGTACTGCCTGCACAAGAACAAGTGGTGGCAGACGAGTCGCGGCCCGTTGCTCGACGCCGGGGCATTCGTCGCAGGACTCGAGTACGCCACGGGCGTCGACGCGACGATTCTCGGAAAGCCGAGCCCTGCCTACTTCGCCGCCGCGCTTGATGCACTCGGCGCGCAGCCGGAGCTGACCTGGATGGTCACCGACGACCTCGAGGCCGATGTGCGCGGAGCGCAAAGCTTCGGAATGCGGACGGCACTCGTGCGCACCGGCAAGTTCCGGCCCGAGACGCTCGAGTCCTCCGGCCTCGTGCCCGAAATCGTGCTCAGCTCACTCGCGCACTTCCCCGAGTGGCTCGAGCGGTCGCTCTAGGCTCCGGGCGCTCGATGACCGTCAAGATCGGCACCGACCTGATCGAGATCGAGCGAATCGTGCGAGCGCGCGAACGACCAGGCTTCCGCGACCGGTGCTTCACGAAGGCAGAGCAGGACTACTGCGAGACGAGGCGCAACCCCGCCGAGAGCTACGCGGCCCGGTTCTGTGGGAAAGAGGCCGTCGGCAAGGCGCTCGGGTGTGGCGTTCGGTTCACCTGGAAGGACATCGAGATCGTCGGCCCGTCGAAGCCGGGCGTGACCCTGACGGGCCGCACTGCCGGGTACGCCGAGCGGTTCGAGATGCGCGAGATCGACGTCTCGCTGACCCACTCGCACACGATGGCGGGCGCCTCCTGCGTCGTCCAGCTCGGTGACGTGTGAGGCGAGCGACAGCCACCTGCACCGCGCCAGGCTTCAGCCTGGCAGCGATCGTCGCCCTCGCGACCTCGCCTGACCACCAGCGTCGGGCTGAAGCTCGGCGCGCCGTCGGCACGAGGCCCTAGAGGCTTGATGGCCGAGCCTGGCTTCGAGTGGCTCTACACAGCGGCCGAGATGCGCGCCGCGGAGGAGGCATACCCGGGCTTCCCCGGCACCGCTCCGGAGCTGATGGAACGGGCGGGTGCGTCGGTTGCGCGCGAGGCGCGTCGCGCGTTCCCTCACGCTCGGCACTTTGCGGTGGTCTGCGGAGGCGGCGCGAACGGGGGAGACGGACGTATCGCCGCCGGGCTTCTACGCGAGGCGGGCCTCGAGGCCGTCGAGACGGACGCGGTCGAAGGGTGCGACGTCGTCATCGACGCGCTCTTCGGAACGGGCTTCCACGGGGCGCCACGGCCCGATGCCGCGCTGTTGATCGAGCGCATCAACGCCTGCGGGCACCCGGTCATCTCCGTGGATCTGCCCTCGGGGGTCGATGCCTCGACAGGCGAGGTCGCGGGTGTCGCCGTGCGCGCGGCGCTGACCGTCACGTTCCACGGGAGCAAGGTCGGGCTTCACGTTGCGCCGGGTAGGTTTTACGCGGGGGAGATCGTGATCGCTGACATCGGCCTTGGGCCGGCACCGACCCTTGCGCGTCGCGCGACGCCGGCCCTGCTTCGGTGCGTCCCGCTGCGCGCCGCGCGCGACTCGAAGTTCACGTCGGGGTCGGTGCTCGTCGTCGGTGGGTCTCCCGGGACGACAGGAGCTCCCGTTCTCACCGCCCAGGCGGCGCTTCGCTCCGATGCCGGCTACGCCACGCTCGCCGTCCCGCGAGAGTGCCTCCCGGCGGTCGAGGCGCTCGCGCTCGAGCCGGTGAAGCGCGGCTTCGACTGGGGCGACGCTGCGGAGTCGGTTCTCGCCGAAGCCGAGCGGGCGAACGCCGTCGCAATCGGTCCGGGCCTCGGGCGCAGCGCCGAGGCGCACGTGCTCGTCGCCCGGCTCCTCGAGGCACTCGAGCTTCCGGTTGTCGTCGACGCCGACGCGCTGTTCGAGCTCCGACCGGTGACACGGTCTCACCCGACCGTCCTGACCCCGCACACCGGTGAGCTCTCGCGCCTAATCGGCAAGGACTCCGCCTGGGTCGACGCGCACCGTCTGGAGGCAGTGAGAGCGGCGTCCGAGCTGTTTCGCGCGGTCGTCGTGCTGAAGGGAGCCGACACGATCGTGCAGTCTCCCGACGGCGCTCTGGTCGTCTGCGAGTCAGGCCCGCCCTCGCTCGCGACCGCCGGCACCGGCGATGTGCTCACGGGCGTCATCGCCGCGTTCCTCGCCAAGGGGCTCGATCCCGTGACCGCATCGGCTGCGGCCGCGACGGCGCACGGGCTCGCAGCTGTAGCCGTTCCGGATCAGGCGGGTCTCATTGCGAGTGACGTCGTTGCGAAGCTACCGTCGGTGCTCAGCTGACCGGCCCCGTGACGACCGGTTGGTAGCCTCGACAGCGTGAGGATCGAGATCCTGGGCTCCGGTGGTGCGGCGACGATCCCTCGTCCCGGCTGTCAGTGCCGTGTGTGTGCCGAGGCGCGCGAGATCGGCGGACAATCCATGCGCACCGGGCCGTCGGCGTTCGTCCACGGGCCGAACATCGTCTTCGACACGCCAGAGGAGTCGAAGTTCCAGCTCGAACGGTCAGGGATCGGTGAGATCGCGGCGTGCTTCTACTCGCACTGGCATCCCGACCACACGATGGGGAAGCGCGTCTGGGAGACACGGAACGGAGACTTTCGCACGTGGCCGCGCGAGGCCAAGCGGCCGCTCGTCACCGATGTCTATCTCCCGCAACAGGTCGCCGTCGACTTCCGCAGATGGCTCGGCAGCATGGAGCATCTCGAGTTCATGCGCGAGCGAGGCTGGATCCGGATCCACGAGCTCTCCGACGGAGACACGGTGGACATCGGCGGCGTCATCGTGCGGCCGTTTCGGCTCGCCGAGGACTACGTCTACGCTTTCGAGCTGACCGACGGCACCCGGCGGTTGCTCGTGGCGATGGATGAGCTCAACGGCTGGGTTCCCACCGACGACATCAAGCGCTGCGACGTCGCGGTTCTCCCGATGGGCATCTGCGAATTCGATCTCTTCACCGGTGACCGATTGATCCACGAGGAGCATCCCGTGCTCGTCTTCGAGGCGACATTTGCCGAGACGATCGGAATCGTCGAGGCGCTCGAGGCTGGACAGGTCGTCCTCAGTCACGTCGAGGAGATGGACTGCATCTCGTATGGAGAGCTTGTTCAGGTCGAGGAGCGGCTGCGGAGCGAGGGTCGCAACGTGACCTTCGCCTGGGACGGCCTGACGGTCGACGTGTGACCGGGAGAATGGAACCCATGCATCGCTCGCTGATCACGATCGACCTCGCGGCGATCCGTCACAACGTTCGCAGGTTGCGAGGGCTTCTCGCCGGTGCCGAGCTCTGGGCCGTCGTCAAGGCGGACGGCTACGGGCACGGCGCGACCGACGTGGGACGGGTTGCCCTCGAGGAGGGTGCCGCGGCGCTCTGCGTCGCGACGGTGGCGGAGGCGCTGGAGCTGCGATCCGCGCTTCCGGAGGCCAGGATTCTCGTCCTCGGTGACACCGGCTCGGCCGACCTCGCCGTCGTGCGCGAAGCCCGCCTCGAGCTGGGCGTGTCGACCGCCGAGGTTCCGGAGGGCGTGCCCGTGCATCTCAAGCTCGACACGGGCATGGGGAGGTGGGGACTCTCCGAGATCGTGGCGCCCGGCTCCGGCGTCGTCGGCGTAATGAGCCATTTCGCCTCCGCCGACACGGATTCCGCTTTCACAGCCGTGCAACTTGCTCGCTATCTCGAGGCGACGGCGCCATTGGCACATCTGCAGCGGCACATCGCAAACAGCGCCGGCACGCTTCTCTATCCCGATGCTCACCTCGACGCTGTCCGCTGTGGGATCGCGCTCTACGGTATCTCGCCCTTCGGCACCGATGCCGCCGAGGAGGGGCTGCGGCCGGCGCTGCGCTGGGAGTCGTCGGTTGCGCTCGTGAAGACGCTCGCGCCCGCCGAGTCGACCGGCTATGGGCGGCGCTTTGTCGCCTCACGGCCGACGCGGATCGGGATCGTCCCTGTCGGGTACGCCGACGGGTTCCGGCGGAACATGTCCGGCACCGAGGTCGTCGTCGCGGGAGCGCGGGCCGTCGTCATCGGAACCGTCTCCATGGACGCGATCGCGATCGCCCTCCCGGCTGCGGCGGAGGCCGGCGATCGGGTCACGCTCGTCGGCGAGGGAGTGATCATGGAGGAGCACGCGCACGTCTCTGGCACCATTCCTTACGAAATCGCCTGTGGGATCGTCTCACGGGCCACCCGATCGGAGCGTGTGATCGTCGATGAGTGACGTCGTTGGATATCGCGTGGCCATGCAGGAAGAGCGATCCGCAGCCCTGCGGGATCGCGTGCAGCAGCTCCTTGCCCCGCTCGACGGGAGCGAGCGCGTGCTCGACAGCGGCTGTGGGGCGGGAGCCTTCGCATGTGCGATTGCACCACTCGTTCGCAGCGTCGTCGGGGTTGACCTCTCCGAGGATCTCGTGGCGGCGGGCCGCGAGATCGTCCCGGCGAACTGCGAGCTCACGGTGGGCGACTCGACGGCGTTGCCGTTCGAGTACGGGTCCTTCGACATCGTCGGTTGCATGCGTGTGCTTCACCACGCGCATCGCCCGGAGCTCATCGTCTCCGAGCTCGCACGCGTCACCCGCCCGGGCGGACGGATCATCCTCGTCGATCAGATCGGCTCTGTGGATCCCGTCGTCTCGGCCGAAACCGATCGCTTCGAGCAGGCGCGCGATCCGTCACACACGCGGCTGCTGCCCGACCAGGACATCCGTGGCTTTCTCGATACGAACGATCTCGACGTGCTGACGAACGAGGTCGTGCGGGAGGAGCGGAATCTCGAGCGCTACCTCGATCTCGTCGGTCTCGAGGGCGACGAGCGTCGCCGTGTCGGCGGCATGGCGCCGGGTGCCGTCTACGAGGTCGAGGTCGGCTGGTACGTGGCGCGCAAGCGCGGCGCCCTCGTCCCGTAGGGGCGAGGCGCAGCCTCGACGGTCGTTCTTCCGGGCGGCCGCCCGGTCAGACCGATTCGCCCCGATGCGCTGACATCCCGACGAATCGCGCCACGAGGCCCGGTGCGACCGCCTGGGCGATCCCGACGAGGCGGTAGGGGAACCAGGGAACGACGCACTCGCTCTTCCCCTTCTCGATCGCCTTCACGACCGTGTTCGCGACGTCGTCCGCCTCGATCACGAACGACCGGAGGAGGCGGCTCTTGAGCACCTTCTTCTGCGGGAAGCCTTCGGTCTCGACGAAGCCGGGGAGAACCGAGTGCACCTGGATGCTCGAGTCGTGCAGGGCCGCACCGAGTGACCTCGAGTACGCGAGCTGCGCGTGCTTCGAGGCGGCGTAGGCGCCCGCCGGGGCAAACGACACGGTGCCGGCGACCGAGACGAGGTTGACGATGTGCGCGCCCCCGGCCTTCGCCCCAGCCTCGAGTCCGGGCTGGAGCATCCTCGAGCACCAAACACCGCCGAGGTAGTTGACCCGCATCACCTCCTCGACGAGATCGAGGTCGACCTCGAGGAAGGTTCCGCGCGCGGGCATGCCGGCGTTGTTGACGAGGAGGTGGAGCGTCGGGTGGCGCTCGAGGACGCGCGCTGCGAGCGCCTCGACTGCTGCCCTGTCTCCCACGTCACAGACCTCGATCTCCGCGCCGATCTCGTCGGCGAGCGCGCGCAGTCGCTCCTCCCGGCGCGCGACGAGTACGCACGCCCATCCCTCGCGGGTAAGCGTGCGGGCGATCGCTTCGCCGATCCCGGACGATGCTCCTGTGATGACGGCGATGCGCCTCATCGCGTCAACCTAACGGAGATACGGAGGCTGTGGCACGACGCAACCCGGGTCGCCGCCTTCAGGCGGTCGCCTGGGTTTGGGTGTGGGCCGCGGTGGCCGCCTTCAGGCGGTCGCCTGGGTTTGAGGGTGGGGGCCGCGGGGGCCGCCTTCAGGCGGTCGCCTGGGTTCCGCCCCAGCTGACCTTCTTGGCCGCCCGGTACGCGTCCCCGTCTTTCCGTGAGACCGTCCGTTGCTCGAGGCCTGAGGGCGTGCACAGATCGAGCACGACGTGTCCGGGGCGGAGGTCGGGGCGCCGGAGCACCCGTGCCGCCGCCCGGGGGTGTTGTTCACGGCAGAGCACGACGTAGGAGAACTTCTCGTCCTCGAAGCCCCGCTCGGCGTCCTTCGCGATTCGGTGCGCTCGGCTGCGCGGTAGGCGCACCGAGAAGTGACACCAGTCGTCGTCCGGCAGCGGGCAAGGGGCGTCGTGGGGGCACGGCGCGAGGGTCGAGCCGCCTGCCGCGATCACGGCGTCGCGCGCAGTAAGCGTTCGTCGGTAGCCCGCCGTCGTGCCAGGTTCGATGATCACGAGCGTGTCGGTGGTCTGCGCCCATGCCTCGCGAACGAGCTCGTCGAGCGCGGCCGATGTCAGCTCGCCGATCACATACGAGGCGACGACGAGATCTGCCCTGGTGCCGGGTGCTCGGGCGTCGCTCACGATCCAGCTCGCCTCCTGCAACGCCTCGGGCCCTGTTCTCGCGAGCGTCCGACCCACGCGTGTCATCTCCGCCTCCGCCTCGACGAGCGTGACGGCTGCGATCTGCCGCCACGCCTCGGCGGCAGCCCAGCTTGCGATCCCGGGGCCTGCACCGAGATCGAGCATCGACGTGGGGCTCCAGTCGGGACGGAGCTCGCGAACCCTTTCGAACACGTCTGCCGCCGCGGCGTAGGTCGCCGGTGCGCGGGTGGCCAGATAGGCGGCAACATCACCCGGCGTCCGCGCGGCCCGCGACGCCGACGATCCTCCCGCGCGGTACGCATCTGAGAGAGCGCGCGCCGAGCGCTCGAGCTCCTTCGGGTTGATCCCGTGGACGAGCTCCTCGATACCGGTCTGCAGCGCGGGTGGAAGCGTCACGTTAGGATCGTCGCATGGCCGGGAGATTCGAGGGCAAGCAGGCGCTCATCCTGGGCGTCGCCAACAAGCGATCGATCGCGTGGGCGATCGCCAGGCGCCTCCACGAGGAGGGCGCCGATCTGGCATTCACGTTCCAGGGCGAGCGGATCGAGAAGGGCGTGCGCGAGCTCGCCGAGTCGGTCGATGCGAAGCTCGTGACCGAGTGCGACGTGCGCTCCGAGGAGGATGTGGCCCGGGTCTTCGCCGAGACCGGCGAGGCATTCGGCGGTGGCCTCGATCTCCTCGTGCACTCCGTCGCCTACGCTGCCGCAGAGGATCTCGAGGGCCGGTTCATCGATACGCCGCGCGATCGCTTCTGGATGGCGGTCGACATCTCCGCCTACTCGCTCGTCTCATGCGCGAAGGCTGCTGAGCCGCTGATGCAGGCGCGCGGAGGGGGCTCGATGGTGACGATGACCTACCTGGGCGGCGTCCGGGCAGTCCCGCACTACAACGTGATGGGTGTTGCGAAGGCCACGCTCGACGCATGCGTGCGCCACCTCGCCTGGGATCTCGGTGAGAGCGGGATCCGGATCAACGCCGTCTCGGCGGGGCCTGTGCGCACGCTCTCCGCACGCTCGATCTCAGGCTTCACGACGATGGAGGAGATGTTCGAGCAGCGTGCGCCGCTCCATCGCCACATCGCCGCCGACGACGTCGGTGGTGCCGCCGCGTACCTCCTCTCCGATGACGCCGTGAACGTGACCGGGACGATGCTGTACGTCGACTCGGGCTACCACGCGATGGGGATGTAGCTCGGCGGGACGGAGGGCCGTTCCGCCGCGAGGCTGAAGCCTGGCGGCCCCGCCGCACCCGGCGCCTGGCGCCTGGCTTTAGCCAGGAGCCTGATCGGCGACCGCGCCGTCCCGCACGTCAGCGCGCGAGGTCGAGCACCTGGTTCGCCCGCACGTCCGTCAGTCGCCGCTCACGTCCTCCCGGTGTGCGAATGATCAGCTCGCTCACGGTCTTCTCGCGGCCCAGGCCGAAGTGCGCGCGCGGATCTTCCGAGGAGAGGTAGCTGCTTCCGGCCTTCAGCTCCTGGACGAGCCGACGTCCGTTCGGCAGGACTGCAGTCACGACCGTCCCGGGTGCAAACCGTGCGGGCTTCACGACCAGCCAGTTGCCTTTGGCGCCGGTGTTCCGGAGCAACATGAGCTTGCCGCCGATCGAGCCGACAGCGATGTCCATGCTGCCGTCGTTGTCGTAAGCGGCGGCTGCAAGGCCACGACCGATGACGCGCGGGGCGGCAGCAAGCCCCACGACCCGGGTCGCATCGGCGAACTGTCCCGGCCGATCATGTCCTGTCAGGTTCTCGAAGACCTGCACGGGTTCGGCGCTCTTCTTCAGGCCCTCGACCGGGATCGACCCGTTCGCAAGTGCGAGGTCGAGATTGCCGTCGAGGTCGAGATCGACCCACGATGCTCCCCAACCGGCCAGAGTCGTGTCGAACGCCCCTGCGATATCGGAGCGCGCGTCGCTGAACGCCCGGCTTACGCCGTTCGCACCGTCGCTCCGGAAGACGGCGTGGAGCTGCTTGTGGGAGTTGGTCACGAGAAGGTCCGTGCGGCTGTCTCCGCTGTAGTCGGCGGCTGCGATTCCCATCCCGGCGTTCGGGTCGCCAACACCGAAGCGCCCTGAGCGCTCCTCGAGCCGGAAGCCGAGGCCGTTACGATTCCCCGGGACGTTCATGTAGAGGCGGTTCGGATTCGCGTCGTTTGCGACGTAGAGATCGAGACGACCGTCGTTGTCGATGTCGGTGAAGACTGCTCCGAGCCCGTGCTCGACGCGCGTGTCGATGCCTGCCTTCTCGCCGACCTCGCGGAACCGGGCGTGGCCGCTCCGGTCGTTTCCGAGGTTGAGATAGAGCAGGTCGCGAACACCAAGGTGATCGTTCGGGAACCCGGACGACGATCCGAGGATCAAGGCGTTCACGTCCGTGTAGCCGGCGACGAAGAGGTCTGGTCGTCCGTCGCCGTTCACGTCTCCGATCGCCGCCCCGGAATGCCAGCCCCAGGCGGTGATCCCGGCCGCGCGCGCGCCTTCCTTGAAATTGCCCTTCCCGTCGTTCCAGAGGAGCGCGTCGTTTCCGGCCGCCGTCACGTAGATGTCGCTGAAGCCATCGCCGTTGAAGTCGCCGGCGACGCAGCCGTTGCCGCGGATCCGGATCCCTGCTCCCGACGTGCGACTCACGTCGGTGAACCGGCCGCTCTGGTTCCTGAACAGCGCGCTTCGCGGCTGTCCGCCGTGCTCGAGCCAGTAGCCGTAATCGAGGTCGGAGTACGAGTTGACCGCAAAGAGATCGAGCCAGCCGTCATTGTCGATATCGACCCAGCAGACGCCGCCGCCCATCATCCCGGTCGCATCCGTCGTGTGTG
>JAJAZN010000260.1 GCA_026785685.1 Thermoleophilia bacterium | reverse complement strand
GCCGCCCATCATCTGGACGTCGAACATTCGCTGCGCGGACTCCCGCCACCGTGCCTCGCGGATCGCTGCGAACGCCTCGAAGAGGAGCTCCTCGAGCGTCTCATTCTCGAGCCGTTGCCGGAACTCGGCCGTCTTCGCGCGAAGCTCGTCGTCAGAAAGCGCCTGAAACTCCGGTTCGAGCGTTGCAATGAACGCGGCCTGCTGCTTGAGGCGCTTTACGCGCCGCCCTTCGCCAATGCGCAGGACCTTCTCGAATTTGCCGAAGTCGGTGGTGGACATGCTGAGGAGAGGGTACCCGGAGGACGGGTACGCCCTGATTGTTTCTTCATCAATCGCGCGTACCCTTCGTGGATGCAGACCTTCCGCACGCCCGGACGCTCGACGCTCGTCATCGCGTTCGTGATCGCCCTCGTCGCGGCAGGCGGCGCCCTTGCACTCCAGAGGCCCGGACGAACCATCGTTCGCAACGGCTCGGTGCGGCTCGTCGCGCTCAACCAGGCATCGTTCGCCTTCATGATCGCGCGGAGCAAGGCAGATTGCGATCACATCGAGTTGTGGAACACCGACACGAAGGACATCTGGCGCTTCGGCAAGCCCGGCCCCTGTACGAACCTTGGTAGCACCGGAACCGGCATCTCGGCGGTCGGTGTGAGCCGCAATCGCGCTCTCTGGATTCGCTACACGGGCGGCAACTTCCGCGATTGGCAGCTGATGACGGCAACGACGACCCAGAAGTCACCAAAGCAGCTGCGATTCGTCGAGCAGGATGTCGACCTTCCGTCGCCGTTTCTGATCGGCGACTCGACGAGCGGCCTCGGGGTCCCCTACGCGGCCGGCAAGGAGGTCGTTCTGCTTGGCGCGAACGGCGTTGCCGTCTTCAAAGCCATCGATCCCGCAAACATTGTGCGCGTGACGGCGGGCAAGGGACCCGGAGGAGCCGTCGTCGCGGCACTGCGCGAGACGGGCGAGGTCGTCCTGTACCGGGCGAACGGCACCGTCTCGAAGGTCTATCCGTATGCCGCCGGCGCGGTGAAGGCGATGGCGCTCACACCGGGTGGGCTCGTCGTGCAGCTCCCCGGAGCTGTCCAGATCCAGGCTCCAGCGGGATCGAAGGTCGTCAACCTGCCCGCCGGAGGGACGATGATCGACTACGCAGAGGGGCGGATCCTCTACAAGCTCGGCTCCGAAGTCCACTCATTCAAGGTGGCGAACGCGAGCGACACGCTTCTGCTGAAGAGCCAGCCGGGCAGGGTACTTTTCGCGACGCAGGACACGCACGGACTGGGTTGGGCACAAGGCCCAAAGGTGAGCTTCGCGTGTGGCGGTTGCGTGAAATACGCCGCGTAGGGGTAGACAATCAGAGGAGGCAGCACCTGCGGCTGTTTCAGTCTCGAGACATCATGCCCGGAGCAGGTCGCAGAGGGCTATAACCACGGAGGTGAGCAGGCGTGACCAAACGCAGTGACTTCGTGGTTGTCGCGAATCGTCTGCCCGTGGACGAGGAGGCCACCGTGGAGGGTCGACGCTGGCGGGCAAGCCCGGGCGGGCTCGTGACGGCACTCTGTCCCGTCGCTCGAGCACATCGAGGAGCCTGGGTCGGCTGGGGCGGCGCAGCGGGCCCCGCGCCCGATCCGTTCGACCATGACGGGATCCAGTTGTATCCGGTGGGCCTCAGCTCCGCTGACGTCGAGTGCTTCTACGAGGGGCAGTCGAACTCCACGATCTGGCCTCTCTACCACGACGCGGTCGAGCCGCCTGCGTTCGACCGCACGTGGGGCGACGCATACCGAACCGTGAACGCGCGCTTCGCAGACGCTGCTGCCGGTGTCGCTGCCCGCGGCGCCACGGTCTGGATCCACGACTACCAGCTGCAGCTCGTGCCGGCGATGTTGCGCGCCCGGCGTCCCGACCTGCGGATCGGCTTCTTCCTGCACATCCCCTTTCCCCCGATCGAGCTCTTCATGCAGATGCCGCTGCGCGCAGAGATCCTGCGAGGGCTGCTCGGCGCCGACCTCGTCGGATTCCAGCAGAAGCTTGCGGCACAGAACTTCGTCCGACTCGCCCGTCATCTCCTCGGCCTGCGATACAGGGGTACGACCATCGATGTCGACGGGCGCGGGGTTCGCGCCGGAGCGTTTCCGATCTCGATCGACCCGAAGGAGATGGAGCAGCTCGCTGCGACCGAGGAGATCAAGGCTCGGGCACGGCAGATCCGCACCGAGCTCGGAAACCCGAAGACGCTGATCCTCGGGGTGGACAGGCTCGACTACACAAAGGGCATCGAGCTCCGGCTCGGAGCCTTTCGCGAGCTGCTCGAGGACGGGACGCTGACCGTGCCCGAGACGACCCTCGTACAGGTCGCCACGCCGAGCAGGGAACGGGTCGAGCACTACGACATGCTCCGGACGCGGGTCGAGCGAGAGGTCGGTCGCATCAACGGCGACTTCAGCAGGGTCGGGATCCCGGCCGTCCACTACCTCCACCAGTCCTACAGCAGGCCCGAGCTAGCAGCGCTGTACTGCGCTGCCGATGTGATGATGGTGACGCCACTACGGGACGGGATGAACCTCGTCGCCAAGGAGTACATCGCTGCACGCATCGACCAGGGTGGCGCCCTCGTCCTGAGCGAATTCGCCGGGGCAGCCAACGAGCTGCGGCACGCCTTCCTGTGCAACCCACACGACCCCGATGCCGTCAAGGAGGCGCTCCTCCGCGCAATCGGTGTCGGCCGCGCGGACGGCCGGCGCCGTATGCAGATCATGCAACGGTACCTCCGCGCCCACGACGTCGACCGCTGGGCTCGCTCCTTCCTCGAGATCCTCCAGGCACCCGAGGCTCACGAGTGACGAGCGCGGATCAACCTCACTCCCCTCTCGGGTTCGACCGAACGTTGCGTGATGCGCTCGGTCGCATCGCCCGTGTCCCGCAGCTCCTGATCGGATGCGACTACGACGGCACGCTTGCACCGCTTGTCGATGACCCCTCGCAGGCCGAGCCGCGGCCGGAAGCCGTCGCGGCCGTACGCGCGCTCGCTGCGCTGCCCCAGACGACCGTGGCCGTCGTCTCAGGTCGTTCGCTGCGCGATCTTGCGACGCTCTCCCGACTCCCGAGCGAGATCCATCTCGTCGGAAGTCACGGATCCGAGTTCGACCTCGGGTTCCTCCAGAGCCTCGCGCCGGAGCTCGTCGAGCTTCAAAGTCGGCTGCTGACGGAACTCACGGCGATCGCGCGCGAGCACGAAGGCGTCAGGGTCGAGATCAAGCCGGCGAGCGTCGCGTTACACGTGCGGGGTGTCGAGAGACCGATCGGCGACCGTGCTCTCGATGCCGTCCGGTGTGGCCCCGCGACCTGGCCCGATGTGCAAACGACCATCGGCAAGGATGTAATCGAGCTGTCCGTGGTGGCGACCGACAAGGGCGCCGCGATCACCACGTTGCGTGGGCGTACATCGGCGAGCGCCGTGCTCTATCTCGGCGACGACGTCACCGACGAGAACGCCTTCGCGCTGCTCCATGGGCCTGACGTCGGCATCAAGATCGGCCCCGGCGAGACCCTCGCCGGCCATCGGCTGGACGAGCCCATGGATGCCGCTCGCGCCCTCGGGTTCGTCCTCGAGACGCGACGACACTGGCTCTACGGCGAGCACGCCGTTCCCATCGAGCGTCACACGATGCTCTCGAACGGCTCAACCGTCGCACTTCTCACGCCCGATGCCCGGGTCAGCTGGCTCTGCCACCCTCGCCCCGACTCTGCCGCCGTCTTTGCGGACATGGTTGGTGGCAACCAGGCGGGGTACTTCTCCATCACTCCCGTTCGTGACGGACTTCCGCTCGGCCAACGATATCGGCCCGGAACGATGACCGTCGAGACGCGCTGGCCCGGGGTCACTGTGACCGACTGGCTCGAAGGAGAGGTGAGCGACACGGGTGCCGACGAGGCGCGGGCGGAAGGATCGACGGGTCCATGCTCGACGATGGTGCGGGTGCTAACAGGAACCGGCACCGTTTCCGTCGAGTTCGCGCCACGGCCCGAGTTCGGTCAGGTACCGATCACCTTGCAGCCGCTCGAGGACGGGCTCCTCGTACTGGGTTCGAACGAGCCGATCACCCTTTTCGCAAGGGGCGTCGAATGGGAAGTGCGCGACGACGGTGGACATGACACGGCGCGAGCTGTCGTCGATCTGGCCGCGCAGGGTGGTCGGGCAGTGATCGAGCTCAGATTCGGCTCCGAGAACTGTGCCACCCACCCGTCGGACATCACCGAACGTCAGGCGCGTGCCGAAGATCCGTGGTCGGAGTGGGCAGCGGGCCTACAGCTACCGGCCACCCACCCGAAGGATGTCCTGCGCAGCGCGTTGACGCTCCGCGGTCTCTGCCACTTCCCGACGGGATCAATCCTCGCTGCCGCGACGACCTCGCTTCCGGAGGCGCTTGGCGGCGGCCGCAACTGGGACTACAGGTATTGCTGGCTCCGTGATGCCGCCATGTCGGCCCGGGCGCTCGTCGACCTCGGCTCGCTCGCCGAGGCCGAGGCGTTGCTGCGCTGGGTGGACGGTTGCATCGAGCGCACTGGCGGGCATCCCGAGCGGCTCCATCCGCTGTACACGGTCGAGGGCCTCGAGCTCGGCCCCGAGGCTGTGATCGACACGCTGCCCGGGTACGCAGGGTCGCGGCCGGTACGCATCGGCAACGCTGCAAACCGTCAGATCCAGCTCGACGTCTTCGGCTCGATCACCGACTTGCAGGCGGCTGTCGTCGCTCGCCGGGGAACCGTCGCGGACGAGGACTGGCACTGCGTCGAGGCGATGGTGACCGCAGTGGAGCGGCGCTGGCAGGACCCAGACCACGGCATCTGGGAGGCTCGGCTGACCCCCCGGCACCACGTCTACTCGAAAGTGATGTGCTGGTTGACCGTCGACCGCGCACTGCAGGTGCAGACTCTTCGCAACGAGGCTCCGAAGGCGAGTTGGCTCGAGCTGCGCGACCGCATCCGCGCCGACGTGCTCGAGCACGGTTGGAACGAGGAGGCCGGGGCTTACTCGGTTGCCTACGGGGATCCGGAGATCGACGCATCGTCACTCTGGGTCGGCCTCTCGGGCCTGGTACCCGATGACGATCCCCGGTTCCTCGCGACGGTCCTGAAAGTGGAGGAGGAGCTGCGTAGCGGAGCAGTGGTGTATCGCTACCGCTGGGACGACGGGTTGGCCGGCTCGGAAGGGGGGTTCCACCTCTGTACGGCATGGCTGGTCGAGGCGTACGTCCGGACCGGGAGGCACACGGAGGCGGAGGACCTCTTCCAGCAGATGCTCGATACCGCCGGCCCTACGGGCCTGCTCCCGGAGCAGTACGACCCGGTCGCCGAGCGCGGCCTCGGGAACCATCCCCAGGCATACAGCCATCTCGGCGTGATTCGCTCCGCGATCGTGCTCGGCGGCGCCAACGACGATCCAGGCCTCGCTATCCCAACCTGAGTTGTCAGGCCGCCGACTCGTTGTGTGGCGCCTCGGCCACCCCGACCTCGGAGTCCGCGGTGGGATGCTTCGACCGCCGTCGCTGCTCGAGGGTGCGCTTGTCGCGATACCGCTCGACCTGCCGCTCGAGCTTGTCGATCAGCCGATCGATAGCTGCCTCATACGTCGCCGCCGACTCACGGGCAACGAGCGACGGGCCTTTCGTATGAATCACGGCATCGACCGTGTGGTCTGCCGAGATCGAGGGATTGTGCTCCTGCGAGAACGTCACCTCGACAAGCGCCAGGTCGTTGAGACGCCGGTCGAGCTTTGAGAACTTCCGTTCGGCGTACTGGCGAACGCCGTCGTCGAGGTGCTCGTGACGGGCGGTGAGCTTGAGCTGCATGATCTGCCTCCCTCTCGGATCGTCTACGGCCGACTCTACCGCACCGCTCTCGCGAGGCAGACCACCCGCACGTGAATGGCTCCACCACGGCGGAGAGCCGTCGCGCACGCCGTGACCGTCGACCCTGTCGTGTAGACGTCGTCCACGAGGCAGACGTGGCGTGGCACCGGCCCTCTCGCCGTGAACGCGCCCGCGACGTTTCGCCGACGCTCGGCTCGAGGCAGATCCCGTTGACGCTCGATTCCCGGCCGGCGGACGAGGAGCTCCTGAAGCGGAAGCCCCCAGCGCTCTGCCAGCTGCGCGCTCAGGGCCGCCGCCGGCACGTGCCCCCTTCGCAGGCCGCGATCGCGGTCGCCGGGCACGAACGTGATCACGCCCCGAGCGGGGCGCGGCACAGACTCCGAGATGATGTGCGCCGCAACCGACGCGAGGTCTCGTCGTCCCCGCTCCTTCCACGCCGACACAAGGGCACGCGCGTGCGCCTCGTAGACGAGCGCAGCACGGGCGCTCGCGAACGCCAGCCGCCTGCCCGTGCATTCAGCGCAGCGACGGACGGGCCACGGCCCGGGAGCGCCACACCGTTCGCACAGCGGCGGCACACAGCGCACGAGGCGTGTCATGCAGGCGTGACAGAGCGACCCGCCGACACGATCACACACGCCGCAGCGTCGAGGGAAGAGCAGTTGCCCCATATCCATGCCTGCAACGGTAAGCGTCTATCCGTGACGGGCGCGTGCCGGGTTTCGACCAGGAGTGTGTCGGGTCTCGCACCGACGTGGCCGCGCCTCTAGGTCGAGGTCGTCGACCTCCGGAGCATCTCGCGCAGAAGCGACTGCATTGCCGTGAGATCCGCAAGCTCCTTGACCGGCAGGAACCGCCCCCTCAGGCCGAAGCGGTGGACGACGAGGAACGTTGTGGCCACGTGCGCCGATACCTCGTGGTACAGCCGTTCGAACTGGATCACCGGCTCGCCGTTAACGCTCTTCTCGACGACGAGCCAGGTCAGCTCCCCGGGCTCGGCGAGCGCCTCGATCGTGATCAGCGATGTGTTGGTGTTGAAGACGGGCACCGTGTCCTGATCGAACTCGGTCGGGAACTGGAATGCCTCGAGGAGCCGTGGGCGCCCATTGACGCGGGCAGGCGCACCGCCCGAGTCTCGCTCTTTCGGGACGACCTCGACCGTAAGCGGCGTTCCGGCGAGGACGTGCATGCCCACGATCGCCGGATCGACGCGGGCGGCAAGATTGTCGACGTTCGAGACGATCACCGACCGCACTCCCATCTCGACAAACGCGTCGAGAACCCCTGACGTCCGCAGCGTCGAGAATAGGTCGCCGTGCCCCTGGCCATAGAGGGACGGCAGTCCGTCGGCACCGAGAAACAGGCTCCCATCGGGACGGAGGCGTGGTGCCGGAGGTTGCACGAACCGGAGCGGGTCACCGAGGTCACGCTCATCGAGATGCGCACCGATGACGGCGTCCGTCGCGAAGCTCGTCATCAGCGCCTCAGGGATCGAGCAGTCGAGGTCGCGCGTAAGCCGCCTGGTCTCCCCCAGCTTGACCTCGAGGAAGCTCCGGCCGTCGATTACCGGTGCGATCGCCTTGACGCCTCCTCCGAAGCGCGTCGCCATCCCGCCCGCAAGAACAACCGTCGCAATCGAGCCGGCACGAAGAGCAGCTGTTCCCACAGCGAGCGCTTCTTCGAAGCCGACCTCCCCCGGGCCGGGCATGGGCGTGAGATCGTCGACTTGCGGGGCCTCGACCACGCCGGGGACGACGTTTACACCCGGCGTCAGGGCGCCCGCGACAAGTGCCGCGCGAAGCCTGTCGAACATCTCACCATCGAACGCATGCCGCTCGAGCACCAACCTCGTCTCGGCATCGACCTCGTCGAGGATCATCGCGATCGCACCGGCATCGGCAGCGAGGCTCGAAACGGCGCGCGATGGATCCCCTCCTCGGTCACGATTGCCGTGATCAAGGCTGCCGGCGTCACGTCGAACGCGGGGTTGCGTGCGGTGAAGCGGCCCGTGACCTCCGCCCCGTCGCGCTCCTCGATCGGAATCGCAGGTCCGTCCGGCGTTCCGGGATCGATCGTCGATGTCGGTGCCACGATCAGGAACGGAATCCCGTGGTGACGGGCGAGCACCGCAAGCCCGTAGGTGCCGATCTTGTTCGCCGAGTCTCCGTTTGCCGCAATCCGGTCTGCGCCGGTGATCACGATGTCGACCTCGCCCGCCGCCATCCGCGATGCAGCAGCGCCGTCCACGATCACCGCGTAGGGAATCCCGAGCGCCTCCATCTCGAACGCCGTCAGACGCGCTCCCTGAAGCAGCGGTCGCGTCTCGTCGACCCAGACGTGATCGACGCTCCCCCGCTCCCAGGCCGCGCGAATCGCCCCTACAGCCGACCCGTAGCCACCGGTTGCGAGGCCACCTGCGTTGCAGTGCGTGAGGATCCGGGCCGAGGCGGGCACGAGTTCCGCCGCATTGGCACCCATCCGCCGGCAGCGCTCGACCTCGTCGTCGTGGATCTGCTGAGCACGTTGGCGAGAGGGATCGGGTCGCATCTCGTCGAGCGCCCACTTCAGGTTGATCGCGGTCGGGCGGGAAGCCGCGAGCGTCTCGTAGGCCTCATCCAGAGAGGCTCCGCGAGCAGCCGCAAGCGCCATCCCGTATGCGGCTGCGACGCCGATCGCGGGCGCCCCGCGCACCGCGAGCGTCCTGATCGCCTCTGCGAGCTCCTCGGCGTTTCGGCAGCGGAGATCGACGAGGGCGTCGGGGAGCTGCCTCTGATCGAGCACGACCACGGCATCGTCCTCGAGCCGGACGATCCGCTCCGGTTCGAGAGCCTCGCGGAGACGGTCAGCCACTGCGACGCCTCGCTTCCGGTCTCAACGGTCGCGTTCCGGCCGCCCGTAGCGGTCGTCGAGGCGCACCACATCGTCGGGATGTGGAGTCGAGACCTCGAGAATCATCGTGTCGTCGATCGCGGTCACGCGGTGGACGGTTCCCGGTCGGTAGCGGAAACAGTCGCCCTCGCCGATCTCGTACGCCGTCAACTCGCCGCCGACTTTGCCGAGCTCGAGTGAGGCGCGCCCGGACTGCACGAGCCACGACTCATCCTTCTGCTCGTGGTACTGCAGGCTGAGCGCCTGGCCCGCTCGGACGAAGAGCACCTTGCCCACGTACTCCTCGGAGTGCGCCCAGATCAGCTCGTACCCCCACGGCTTGTCGACGCGGCGCGGCTCGAAAGAGTACGGGGACGTCATGCGAGCCACTCCGGGTGTGCGGTCACGTGCTCATCGGCGCGTCGGAGCTCCTTCGGGGTGTTCACCGTCAGCCAGAGGCCGTCATGACGGAACGCGTGCAGGGAGCCCTCGGCAACCAGCTCCGGAAAGATCGTCGTCTCGTGATCGCCCTTCTCGGGGAATCGGGCAAGCCCCTCGGAGGAGAATGCGTAGATGCCGCAGTTGACCCAGTAGGGAACGGGTGCGACCTCGTGGAAGCCAGTCACGACCTCATTATCGCCAATCTGAACCTGGCCGAACTGTGAGAGCGGCTGAGCGACCGTCACGGTGGCCGCTGCCCCCGTCGCGCGGTGACGCGCGAGGAGGGCGGCGAAGTCGACGGCAACGAGCTCGTCGCCGTTCATCGCGAGAACGTCTCCCGCTTCCTGTCGGAACGATCCTGCGAACCGGATCGCTCCCCCACGCCCGAGGCGTTCCGGTTCGCCTGCGCACACGATCTCGACACCCGTGTCGGCGAGATCCTGCTCGAAGTCCGCTTCCTGCCCGGCCATGCAGCTCACGATGACGCGCGAGACGCCAGCTCCCCGCAGGCGACCGATCTGCCACGCGAGCAACGGCTTGCCACCGACGGGCACGAGCGATTTCGGCCGTCCCGCCGCGGCGTCCCCGAGACGTTCGGCCTTGCCGCCGGCGAGGATGATCGCTTCCATCAGCCTTCGGGACTCTCCGCTGCTCGGCCGATGCCCTCGTACTGCAACCCAGCGGCCTGCATGAGGGCCGGATCGAGAAGATTCCGACCGTCGATGAGCACGGGCGTGCGCATCGAGGCGGCAACACTTGCCCAATCGACAGTCGTGAGCTCGGGCCACTCGGTCACGATCACGACGGCGTCAGCTCCATCGGCGGCGGCCTCCGGGCTGGCGGCGATCTCGACACCGTGCAGGTCGCGACCGTCAACGATCGGATCCCAGGCGCGGACGTCGGCACCCTCCGCCAGCAGGCGGCCGGCAAGCACAAGGCTCGGCGCCTCACGCATGTCGTCGGTGTGCGGTTTGAACGCGAGGCCGAGCAGCGCAACGCGCTTGTCGCGGAGGGAGCCGAGATGACGGTGGAGCTTCCCGATCACGCGGCGCTTCTGGAGGTCGTTGACCTCGATCACGGCGTTGAGGAGCTGGAAGTGATAGCCCGAGTTCGCTGCGAGCTGCTTGAGGGCGAGGGAGTCCTTGGGGAAACAAGAGCCGCCGAAGCCGATGCCTGCCCGGAGGAAGCTCGGGCCGATGCGACGGTCGAGGCCGATCCCTTCGGCGACCCGGACGACGTCGGCTCCCGTCGCCTCGCAGACGTTGGCAATCTCGTTGATGAAGGAAATGCGGGTCATCAGGGCGGCGTTCGCAGCGAGCTTGATCATCTCGGCCGAGGCGACGTCGCAGCGCACGACCGGGCCGTCGATTCCACCATGGAGAGCGACGACCGCGTCACCGTCCTCCTCACGGAAGGAGCCGACAACGATGCGATCGGGATGGAGGAAATCCTTGACGGCCGTTCCCTCCGCCGTGAACTCGGGGTTGGAGGCGTAGCCGACGCGCGTCAGCCCGCGTTCATCCAGGCGATGGCGAACCTTCATTCCCGTACCGACCGGCACAGTGCTCTTCATTACGACGACACACGCCTTGTCGATGGCGGGAAGCTCGTCGATCACTGTCCACACGGCGGACAGATCGGCGTCACCCGAGTAGGTCGGGGGCGTGCCGACGGCGACGTAGACGAAATCGGCGCCGTCGATCGCTTCGGTGACACTCGTCGTGAACGTGAGCCGCTCGGTGTTGGCCGAGATCCGGTCGGCGACGCCCGGTTCGTAGATCGGGATCTCACCCCGCTGAAGCGCCTCCACACGATCGGCCAGGACATCACGAATGACGACGGTGTGCCCAAGGTCGGCGAAGCACGCGCCGGTCACGAGACCGACGTACCCGGCGCCGAAGACTGCAACGCGCTTTGGAGAACCACTCACGACCGTCGGAGGGTACCCACCGCACCCGATCCGTGTTACGAGACCCGAACCTTCGAGACCGGGCGCAACCCCTTCGCGATGGCCAGCATCGTCTCGTTGGGCAAGCGGTCGAGCAGTGTGTTGACGACCCAGTAGTTGGCCCCGCGCTGACGAAGGACGACCATGTGGAGCTTCGGCCCGTTGTAGAAGAGCTCGTAGCGGCGCCCACCGATGTTCCGGACGAAGTTGCGGCTACCGAGCACGGCGGCGTCATCCCAGTTGGACTGCTGGATGCCCCAGTAGTCGTTCGACTCCATCCTGTAGGTGAGCCTGACCGTCTTCTGATCCTTGCCCTTCGTGTTGAATCGGTACAGCCGGATCGGCCGCTCTCGATCGATCCAGGACGAGCGCTCGATCACTGTCGGCACCATCAACGGGAAGTCGACCTTCGACTGGCGCTCCCGCAAGAGGTCGAGCGACGCGGAGGTGCCGGGGACAACATTCGCCGGCTCCTTCTGAGGCGTCTGGTCGACCGGGGCCGACGCGAGCGCGCCGTGAAAAGTCTGACCGACGACGGTTGTCAACATGGCCCCGTTGGCGAGGGCACCGATCGCGGGGGACGCCTTCTTCACGTCAGCCGACCCGAAGAGCGCGGCGACCTTTCGCGCCCCTGCCTTCGCGCCCTTCTGTGCCGGATCGAAGTAGACGACCGTGCGGAAGAACGAGAAGTTCGGTGCGTTCGCGGGAATGCCGTTCGGCGGCGTCAGGATTGGGTAGCCGCGCTGCCCGAGCAGGTAGCTCGCGTTCGACGCCGATCCGGTCACCCCGTTGCCATTGAGCACCGTGACCGATGTCTCCTTCGCGGGAGGCGCCTTCGTCTTCACCTTCTCCCCGAGTGCCACTGCAGTCGCCTTCTTCGGCGACTCGACGTCGGGGTTCGCCCACTGACGAACGGCGGACGAGATGTTCTCTGACGACGTCGTCAGATCAGAGAAACCCTCGAGCCCGTCGATCCGCGACTGGAAGACATGACCCGGCGGCAGCGAGTAGGCGAGGACGGCGTAGGACAGCACGGTCTTGGCCGTGACGTTCTGGCCGCCGCCCTGTGCGACCTCGATGTTGCTCGTCAGCACCTTGATCACCTTCGGCAGCTTTCTGAGGGAGAAGCTGGTGCGGACCTGATCCTTCAGCGACCGGACGAAGAGCTGCTGACGGGCGTTGCGGTAGAGATCGCTGTCGGTGTGGCGGAAGCGCACGAAATCGAGGGCCTGGTAGCCGCCGAGGCGCTGATATCCAGGCTGAAGATTGATCGTCGCGTAGCCGCCCGGACCGCTACGCGTGTTCAGGTAGCGCCGGTCGATGTCCATCCAGATCCCGCCGAGCTTGTCGACGAGCTGACGGAAGCCGGTGAAGTTGACGGTGATCAGGTAGTTGATCGGGACGCCGGTGAGCTTGCGCACCGTCTCGAGCGCGCCCTTCGCACCGCAGTTCGCGTACGCGGCGTTGATCTTGCCTGTGGAGGACGAGCCACCGGGACACACGAGCTCCGTTCGCAGATCACGAGGGAACGACAGGAGCGAGATCGTGTCGTTCTTCGGATTGGCCCGCACGAGCATCAGCGTGTCCGACCGAGACGGCGCATTCTTGCCGTCGCCGGCCCTGCGGTCGTAGCCGATCACGAGAGCCGTGGCCGGCTGCCCCGCAACCGGGAGGTCGAGCCGGCGAGCCGTCACCTTCACGTCGACGCTCTTCGGCGCCACGGCCGCCACGGTTTCGTGGAGGTAGAGGTACGCGCCACCCGCCACACCCGACGCAACCACGATGACGGCCATCGCTGCCCACCCGAAGATCGTCAACGCAAGTGTTCGACGGCT
The DNA here is from genome assembly GCA_026785685.1 of Thermoleophilia bacterium. Taxonomy (GTDB): domain Bacteria; phylum Actinomycetota; class Thermoleophilia; order Gaiellales; family Gaiellaceae; genus Gaiella. The sequence continues at coordinate 1,154 of JAJAZN010000260.1, read as the reverse complement.
CCGTCGCGGCGGCTCGGGCTGGCGGTAGATCGCGATGGGGCCGACGACCTCCGGCGGCAACTGCATCTTTCCGTTGCCCGGCTCGAAGTGCCCTCGTCCTACGCCTCTCTTGAGTGTCGTCCGCATAGGGAAACGGGCGCCGAGCGCCCTCGGCCAGGATAGCGGAGGCCCCGGTGGAATCGCCTCCGGTTACAGCGTCCTAACGTCCGTGATCGAGCGCATCACGCAGCGCAGCATCGAGCGACGCGAGATCGGCCGCTGATCCGGCACCGATCCGCAGGGCTGTCGGAGCACCGAACGGCGCTCCCGCCTGGACGGCGACGTGCTGCGCAAGAAGCTCATCCGCGAGTCGTTCCGCCTCGTCGCCGACTTCGACGAAGACGAAGTTCGTCGCACTTCCCGCGAGCGGCTCCAGGCCGTGCCCGCGCAGGACCTCGACGAGCGCTGCGACGGCAGCCCGATTCGCGATGCGGCGGCGCCCGACCTCGTCCGCGTCCGCTAGGCTCGCGAGCGCCGCCGCCTGCGCCAGAGAACCGACGTCGTAGCCGCGCTGGACCTTCCGCATCGCGGCGATGACTGCCTCTGGCCCGACCGCGTAGCCGACCCTGAGCCCGGCCAGCCCGTAGAGCTTCGAGAACGTCCGCAGCACGACCGCGTCTCCTCCCGGCTGGACGATCTCCGCAATCGAGTCGAAACGGGACGAGGGATCCAGGTAGTCGAAGTACGCTTCGTCGATGACCGGGAGCACCGCGCTCGGAAGATCGAGGAGGAACGCGATGAGCTCGCCGCGAGGGACGACGAGTCCCGTCGGGTTGTTCGGCGTCGCCACGAAGACGAGACGAGTGCGATCCGTGACAGCCGAGCTCATCGCGGCAAGATCGACGGCCCACGCGCGGAGGGGAACGGTCACAGCGCGAGCGCCGCGTTTCTGCGTATCCCGGAGGAAGCTCGGAAACGACGGCCACGGGATCACAACCTCGTCATCCGGATCGACGACCGCCTGGCAGATATAGCCGATCCCCGCGTCCGCGCCCGCAGTGACGATGACCTGGGACGCCGGCCCGGCATGCCGGGCCGCGCCCGCCGCCACGCGCGCGGCGGGGCCGCGCCCGGGGTATGGGGTTAGTGAGGGGATGGCGTGCGCGCTCGCGGCG
>JAJAZN010000259.1 GCA_026785685.1 Thermoleophilia bacterium | reverse complement strand
GGCCTTCCTCTCCCCGGGGGGGGGTTTTTTGGGTTTGGCACGGGGGGGGGGGGGGGCCCCCCCCAAGGCGGCGGGTCCCCCCGGGGCGCCCCAACGGCTCCCCCCGTGGGCGCCGCCCTCGGCGGACACGATCCGCCGCGTGCAGGGACGCATCCAGGTGTGCTTTTAATTCGCATCACGCCTCTAAAACGGGATGTCGTCGTCGGTGGGCGATGAGGGGAAGTCCGCGCCGCCCTGCGGGGCAGCACCGGCCGGGACGAACGAGCCGCCGCCGCCACCGCCGCCGCCTCCGTCACCGTCGCCGCGGCTCCCGAGGAACTGGACGTTGTCGGCAACGATCTCGACTGCCTGGCGCTTGCCGGAGCCGTCGGTCGCCTCCCACTCGCGCCATTCGAGCCGGCCGTCGATCGCGACGGGGCGACCCTTGGCGAGGTACTGCGCACAGCTCTCGCCCTGCGCACCCCACACCGAGACGTCGAAGTAGTTCGGCTTGTCCGTCCACTGGCCCGACTCGTCCTTACGACGCGTATTCACCGCGATGCGAAGCGAGCACAGTGCGGTTCCGGAAGGCAGATGCTTCATCTCCGGGTCGCGGGTCAGGTTGCCGACGAGCACAACGCGGTTGATATTTGCGGCCATCAGTCCTCATCCTCCTCTGCGAGATCATCGATCACAGCATCGTGACTCATCGGGACCGCAACCGGTAGTGGCCCGGCGGGACCTCCCTCGGACCGACGTGTCGCCATGTGACGCATCACGTTGTCGTCAATCTTGAGCACGCGAGAGACCTCGTCGAGCGTCTCCGGGGACGAGGTGAAGAGCAGGAGGTGGTAATTGCCGTCTGCCTTCTTGTCGATCTCGTAGGCGAGCTTGCGCTTGCCCCACGCATCGTGACGCGTGAACGTGCCGCCACCCTTCTCGATCAGCTCACGCACGCGCGTGATCACCTCCGCCTGTGGCTCCTCGGCGAGGTCTGGGTCCAACAACAGCAGGATCTCGTAGTCAGTCACGGGTTCCCTTTTCTCCTTCCTTCGGTCTTAGGCGGCCTCACCGGCAAGCACGAGCTGGGAATGGCCCGGGCGTGGAGAGGCAGGAAGCAAGAACACGGTACCTGACGGAAGGAAAGTGGGTGGGGGAGACAGCACGCTTTTCGCTGTCTCCCCCACCTCCGCCAGACGACGAGAAGGCCGTTGCAGAGCACAGTCTTAGGCGCCCGCCGCTGCCGCACGACGCTGCCCACCGCCGCTCGCGATACCATCGCCCTCGTGAAGCGTTCACTCGCCTGGCTTACAGGAATCGTCGGCATCGCGGCGCTCGGACGTGTGCTCTCGAGACGTAAGGCGTCCCACGGTCCCGATGAGCAGCCAGCTCCGGCTAGCGAGGTCGTCGAGGAGATCGTCCTCGACCCTGCTGCCGATCCGGCCGAGGAGCTCCGCCGCACGCTGGCCGCGGCGCGGCAACCCGAACCACCCGCGGAGCCCGAGGCCGTCGAGACGCTCGAGGAGCGCCGCGCGCGCGTCCATGCAAAGGCACGCGAGGCGATGGATGCGATGAACGACGAAGGCCCCGCCGCATGACCGCGACCGAACAGACGGCACACGGCCGAGAGCCCGATCCCGAGCTCACCGATGTCGTCCGCGAACTGTCCGATCAGGTCCAGGCCCTTCGGGCCGATGTCCGTCGACTCGGTGGGCCTGGTCTCCCGGCATCCGAGCCCGGCTGGAACGACGAGCCGGGCGATTCCGCACCGGCCCCCTCATTCGCCTGGGTGAGCTCAGTCGGTGCGCCGGTTCGACGACGCCCGGCCGTCCCACGGCTCCTCCTCGAGGTTCTCTTTCTGATCGGCGTGGCAACCGCCGCTGCGATCGCCGAGCTCGACGCTCCCGTCATCGCCGGTGTCATGGCCGCTTCCTGGGTCCTCGTAGCGCTGATCGAGTGGGCCGCATCGCGAGCGGATCGAAGGCGTGATGCGATTCCCAGTTACGCCCCTGCTCCTCCCACCGAGCAGCGTGCAGCCGACCCGGCATGGTTCAGCCCCCCTGTCGAGCACACGCTACTCGAGCCGGCACCAGAGTCGCAGACGGCCGTGACGAAGTTGCCGCCCGCGCCGGACGATCTCGACGCTACCGTCGATCGCCCGCCCGGAGGCTAGAGACCCTCCCGGCCGCCGCCGTCGGGTTCATCAACAGTCGGGCGGGTGTACGCGCTCGTCGCCCTCGCCGAGGTGGGCCGCAAGGGGGAGGCCGACCTGGGGTCGACGGTGTTCTTCGCGCTCCTGCTCCTGCTTGCCAGCGTCGTCCTTTTTCTCCTGCTGCTCTACAGCACCTCGCGGCAGATGAACCTCTCGTACGTGCTCTCACTCATCGGCGATCGCGGGCGAGACGTCATCAAGGCGTTCTACGGGCCGCCTGGCTCGCAGCCCGCGCCACCCGAGGGGCTCGACCTCGACGGCTCGGCCGTGGAATCCGGACGCTACGTCTACGAGGGTCCGCCTCTCGTTCTGGCGGCCGTCGATTTCGGAAGGCTGGTGAAGCTCGCGACGCAGGCCGAGGCGACGATCGCGATCGAGGTCGGGGTGGGAGACTCGATCCCGAGCGGCGATGTCATCGCGCGCGTGCTCGGCGGCTCGATCCCACACAACGACATCCGCCGCGCGTTCCTGCTCGGCACCGAGCGCACGATGGAGCAGGATCCGAAGTTCGCGTTGCGACTGCTGGCCGACGTCGCGATCAAGGCGCTGTCGCCGGCGATCAACGATCCCATGACTGCCGTGCAGACGCTCGACCAGATCGAAGACCTCCTGCTCCCAATCGGCGTCCGGACGCTCGACATCGGACGCCTCGTCGGTGTGCGCGGGTACGTCCGCGTCATCTACCCGGCGCCGACTTGGGACGACCTGATTGCGCTCGGCACCGACGAGATCCGGATCTACGGCACCGGCCGGATCCAGGTCATGCGGAAGCTCTGCGGCCTGCTCCAGAACCTCGAGCAGGTCGTTCCGCCGGAGCGCCGCGCGGTCGTCGAGGATCGTCTCCTGCGCCTCGATGCAGCCTGCGAGCAGTCGCTACAGGCGGCCGATCGGGCCCATGCCAGGATCCCCGATCCCCAGGGACTCGGGCATTCGCGCGCCGCATGACCTCGGCGGAGCCGATTCATTCCTTTGTTTCGGTGCTGTACGAGCTCGAATCAGAATGACGCTTCGTCTCCGGGGCGTGATGGGCGAGTGCGATGCGAGGACGCAGGGAGCCGCAGATATGGGACATATCTGGGCGACCGAGGACGAAGCAGCGTGCCGCCCAGCACGTTTCGGCGGCACAAGTCTCATTCGGATTCGAGTTCGTAGGACGTTCTCCGGAACGGTCATCGGGCTGGCACAATCAGGGAGGCGCCCGCGACGCACGTCGAATGTGCACTCCGGCGCTACCTATGCCCCGAGCGCTTTCTCTTCTCACCGGATGTCTCGCCCTGGCGACCGCCTCCCTGCTCGCGGGCACCGGCACGGCCG
>JAJAZN010000258.1 GCA_026785685.1 Thermoleophilia bacterium | reverse complement strand
GTGTAGAAGTCGACGTTGCCGGGCGCGTCGCCGGTGATGCAGGTCACATGGTGGATTCCTTCAAAGCGCATTGCGATCTCCTTGTCGCCGTCGGAGGCGCGGGTAGACGGACGCCCTCGATTCAGGGATACTTGCGGGAACAAGATAAATAATTGCACATGCAAGTACCTTCTGTCAACATCTCTCTCGCACCCATCGAGCTCGCGGCATGGCGGGGACTGCTTCGATCCCACGCGGCGCTCGTCCGTGACCTCGACGCCGAGCTCCACGCTCGGCACGATCTCTCGCTCCACGAGTACGAGGTTCTGCTGACGCTGGCCGCAGCTCCAGACGCGAGGATGCGAATGTCCGAGCTCGCGACAGCTGTGGTCCTCAGCCAGAGCGGGCTGACACGTCTCGTCGACCGCCTCGTCCGCGACGGCTCGGTCGCTCGAGTCCGTTGCGAAGGCGATCGGCGCGGTCTCAACGCGGAGCTCACCGAAGCCGGCAGCCGCCGCTACGGAGAGGCGCGTGCCACCCACCTTGCGGACGTCCGAAGCCGATTCCTCTCCCATTTCAGCGAGGCCGAGTTGAACACTCTCGGCGCGTTCTGGGAGCGGATCTCCCCGGGCGCTACCGCAGAGTGATGCGCCCCGTTAGGCTCCCCGCGTGAAGATCGGCATCGTAGTGCCGTTTTCGTGGTCGTTCTGGGGCGCGGTCGTCGAGCACGGCGAGCTTCAGGCTCAGGCGCTCGAGGCGCGTGGTCACGAGGTACGGCTCGTGATGGGGAACGACCCGCCGGGTCAGTTCACGCGCGCTCTGCATCCGAGGGTCGGCCGGCACGGCGACCCGCCCGACAACGTGATTCCGATCGGACGATCGGTGATCGTGCCCGCGAACGGCTCGTTGCCGAACATCATCCTCAGTCCACGCGCTGTCCTGCGCATCCGGCGCGTCCTCGAGCGCGAGCGCTTCGACGTCCTCCACCTGCACGAGCCGATGACGCCCGTGACGTGCATCTCGGTTCTGGCAATGGCAACGGCTCCGATCGTCGCCACGCATCATGCCTCGGGCGATCTCGGGTACATGCGGGGCGCCGTGCCGGTCTACGGCTTTCTCGCGAACAGGATCGACAAGCGACTCGCGGTCTCGGAACGGGCGCGGGACTCGGCGGCCCGCTGGTTGCCTGGTGACTACGAGATCGTTCCGAACGGCGTGCTCATCCCGGAGGTCGCCGACCCAGCCGGACGTGAGAACACCGTCACCTTTGCGGGTCGGCAGGAGACGAGAAAGGGCCTGCAAGTCCTCCTTCGCGCCTGGCCGGAGATCCACCGGCGCACCGGAGCCCGGCTCCAGGTGTGCGGGGCCGATCCGCTCGCCGTCAGGCTTCTCCTCACGCGCCTTCGCGTGCCAGACGACGGGATCGATATTCTCGGCTTCCTGTCGCAGGACGAGCTCACGACCCTTTTGACCCGTACCGGGGCGCTGATTGCCCCGTCGCTTCGGGGAGAGAGCTTCGGCATGGTTTTGACCCGCGCGTATGCATGCGCCCTGCCCGTTGTTGCGTCGGACATTCCCGGCTACCGCGAGGTGCTCACGCCCGAGGCGGCCGTCTCGGTCGCGCCCGACGATCCTGCCGCCCTCACCGAGGCGACCGTCTCGCTCCTCGATGACGAGTCGCGTCGCGTCGCGATGGGAGCGGCCGCGCGTCAGGTTGCACTGAAGCGCTACGCGTGGGGCGACATCGCTACTCGGCTCGAGGGGATCTACGAGCGTGCGATAGCCGAAGCCCGGGTACCCGCCGCGTGAATCGGCTCATCGCACTCGGCCGCAATCCCTGGGCCCGAGGTCTGTTCATCCTCGCCTCGCTCGCCGCAGCGATCGTCGCGGTCTGGTGGCGGGGTCCCGAGTGGACGACCGTGTACCACGCCTTCGACTTCGTCTCCTGGCGCTGGGTGATCATCGGGATCCTGCTCAATCTGGTCTCGGTGCTGGCGCGCGCCTTCTCGTGGCGGCTGACGATCAATCAGGCGCTGCCGCCACCGTATCCCCGTTTCGGACAGGTCTTCTCGGCTTTCGGGATTGGCTTGCTCGGCAACGCGGTGCTCCCCGCCCGCGCCGGCGAGCTCGCACGCGTCGCCGTCCTCCGACGGCATCTTCCCCACGGCAAGGGGACGAGCGCCACGCTCCTCGGAACGGTGTTCGCCCACCGGCTCTTCGACCTCTTCCCGGTAGCCATTCTGGTGACGTGGGTGTTGTTGACCGCGAAGATCCCGCACTGGGCGGTGACGAGCATCGTCATCTTCGGCGTCGTTGGCTTCGTCCTTCTCACGGTGGGGCTCGTGTCCGCCGGAACAGGGCGGGGCCGCGTCCACGACGGGATGGGCAGCCTTGCCGCGGTCGTGACGATGGCTCGACAGGGACTCGCCGTCCTGCGGGCTCCGATTCCGGCGCTCGGAGCAGCACTGTTCCAGTGCTTCGGCTGGCTGATGCAGCTCTTTGCCGTCTGGGCCGTGATGGAGGCGTTCGACCTCGACCTGCCGTTGCCGGCCGCCGGGCTCGTCCTCGTGCTGATGAACGTTGCCACGATCTTCCCACTCTGGCCCGGGAACATTGGCCTCCTGCAGGCGGCGGTGGCGCTCCCGCTCGTGCAGTACGGCGTTCCCTACGGGACAGGCTTCGCGTATGGGCTCGTCCTCCAGGCCGTCGAGATGTCCGTCGGTGTCGGCGTGGGCCTCATCTTCCTCGCGCGTGAGGGGATCTCACTCGCCTCGCTGAAGACGATGGAGGAGGAGCAGGAGTCAGAGGAGAACGTCCTGCTCACGGCCGATGCGCCGGGCGCATCCGAGTCCGAGATCACTCGAGCGGCGGGCTGAGCGAGCCCAATTGTCCGCGGCGGGCCCGCGCCTGGCTGCACGAGGATCGTCGCACGCACGAGCGGCAACCACGGGGTGGGAGCGAGGTGACGCCAAGACGGCACGAGAGCTCATCTTCGACCGCTTGAAACTGCAACGTGCAAGAAATCTGCCGCCGAGGGAAGATTGCAGGCGGTACAACCGTCTAGTGTGTACCAGGCCCGAACGGGCACAACGCGAAAAGGAGATCACCATGACCGACCAGCCCGAGAAGAAGAGCGAGACGGAGGATGTGGAAGCCGATTTCGAGGGCCACAAGATCAAGGTCGCCCCGAGCGACGCGAAGACCGCGACGGATGATGACAGCGCGGACTTCGAGGGCCACAAGATGGTTCTGGGCCCCGAGAAGAAGTACAAGAAGGCCTAGGCTCCGACTAGAAGTCTCTCGGAAAGGGCGCCCCTCGGCGCCCTTCCCACGTTCCGGGGCCAACCCGGGCCTCCAGGCGGCGTCTGCTCGACGGCCTTACGACGCGAGGCGGGAGAGAACGGTCTCGAGCGCCTCGAGCAGCCGCAGCGACGCGATCTCGTCCTCCGAGCGCTCGAGCAATTCTGCGATGCGGGCGACCACGGCGACGGCACTCTCGCTGCGCTCCGCCACGGCGCAAACCCGTCGCGCCGTTTGCATGAGATCGAGCCCGATCGCGGCCTGGTTCGCAAACAGGATCAGGAGATCGACCTCGCCGAGCGAGAACGCCCGCTCGTCCGAACGGTCGAGTACCTGGAGCACGCCGAGCGTGCTTTCGCCGTTCACGAGCGGCACTGCCATCAAAGCCTTCGGGACGTACCTTGTACGTTGCGCCGCCTGTCGGTCAAATCGTGGATCCTGCTGAAGATCATCGATCACGATCGGTTGCCCCGTCACGAGTACCCACCCCGCGATGCCCGTACTCGAGGGGAACCGCATCCCAATCAGATCCCCCTCGCCGTATCCGGAGACAGCCTCGAAGACGAGCTCGTCGGTCGCAGAGTCGAGAAGCATGATCGATGCTGCCTTGGCGCCGAAGATCGCCCGTGCGACATCCGCGATCGACTGCAGGAGGGCGAGGTGGCTTTGCTCCGACGGGAGCATCCCGGCCGCGACGGCCTCCCGGTAGCTCGATTCGTCTGTCATCTGGTACCTCCCGTGTTCGACGCCGTCAAGTAGAGCACGCTCTTCAGCTGAAAGGGCGTCAGCCCTGGATGCTTCGAGAGCACGAGCGCCGAAAGCCCCGAAATGTGCGGCGCCGCAAAACTGTTACCCGTGCATCGCAGAGTCCCACCACCGCACCAGGCGACATCCAGATCGATCCCACGCGCAAAGAACTCGACGGGAGGATCGGGATTCGCGTACCACTCCCGCGAGTCGGTCCCCTCATGGCTTCCAACCGAGATCACCGATGAGAAGCGCCAGGGGTAGCTCTCGACGGGCATGTTGTGTGCGGAGGCGACGAGCATTGTTCCCCTGAAGTAGGCATCGTCGGCGAGCTCGTGGAGCAACTCCGCGAACCGGCGTTTCGTCGTCGAGAGGCTGAGGTTGACAACCTCGAAGCCTTCCCCGATCGCGTACCGGAGGCCGCCAAGGATCAGTTCGGCGCTGCCCGTATTCCCCTGTCCGAGCACTCGAACGCTGTGGAGGCGACATGCCGGCGCGAGCGAGCGGACGATCCCCGCGCATGCGGTGCCATGGCCACAAACATCACCCAGCTCATCCTGCACGATCGAGGTCACGTCGCCGTCGAGAGTCACCGCCACCGCGCTCTCGACGCCCCCGACGAGCGGGTGGTCGCCGTCGACGCCGCTATCCAGGATGCACACGTTGATGCCTTCGCCGGTCGCATCGTCGAGGGCCCACTCCTTTGTCATCCGCTCGGGCCATCCCGTCTGGATCGCGATCGAACCCGCCGCCTCCGCGGTCAGGCTCCACGCGGGCATCGACCGATCGATCACACCGGTGCTCCGAGGACTCGTGCTCTCGCTGCGGCTGCGGCGGCAGAGAGTCGCGCTGCGGCCTCGGCGTTGCGGTTACCGGGGATCGTTGCCAGGTTGATTTCCACGAGGTGTGCCGCGGCGCAGACCGCGGCTTCGGCGAGCGCCACGGCCGCGGCCGCATCCGGGCGGAGCTGAGCCTTGCACTCCGCCGCAGCGAGCGCCGCGAGCTCTGCAACGTCTGCACCTGCTTCGGCAATCTGGAGTGGCACCTCCGCCGCCTTCAGGAGGGCTCCTCCCAGTGCGAAGTCGCGTTGGGCCCGAGTTCCCGAGAGATCACGCGCCGTCGCGAGGACCTTCTCGAACACCGCCGCATCGTCGGCTCCAAGTGCCGTCAGCCGGGTGCGTAGCACCTTCGCTTGGGCTGCAATGCCTGCTGCGTCGTGCCAGTCGCTCGAGCCACGGGCAACCATCGTGACGAGTGCCGCCGCCATGGCGGCCGAGGCTGCTGCTGCGGTACCACCGCACGGCGACGGTGCCGGTGCTTCGAGCGCGTCGAGAAACGCGTCGAGGCCGCGCGCGCCGGGCCGATTGACAGGAGCGCTCACGGGGAGAGGCGCTTGCGCAGGTGCTCGACGACGACGGGGCTCGGCTCGACTCCGGTAGCGCGGATCGCCACCTCGAGATCGGCCACAACGGAGGCCCGGAAGGCAGCGTCTGCCTCGGCCCGCTCGACGAGCGCATCGAGCTCGACGCGTGCCACAGGCAGCTCCTGCGCCGCCGTGACCCAGCCGGTCGGGGCTTCGGGCAGCAGGCGGAGCAGCTCGCCTAGACGCTCTTCGTTGGATGTCGACATCTTGATCACCTATTCACTTGACGGAGCAGCGGCCGGGTTTCTTCCCTCGAGATGGGTACGGAGATGGCCGAGACAGCGGGAGATCCTGCTCGCGATCGTGCCGGCGGGGATGCCGAGGGCCGCGCCTATCGTACGGTAGCTCTCGTCCCTGCTGAAGAACCGGTCGAGAACCTCCTGGCATTCCGGGCTGAGTCGAGCAAGGCTGGTGCGCACCGCCATCGCCTCGTCAAGCTTCGCGATCACCTCGTCGGCGATTCGCTCCTCGGGCTCCTCTACGAGCACGACGCGACTCGACGATCGCAGCAGGTCGAGGCAGCAGTTGCGCGTCAACTGACCGATCCATGGGCGAATCGCATCATCCGAGCGTAGCGAGCCAAGTCGCTCATACGTCTTCGCGAAGACGTCCTGGAACACGTCTTCGGCGTCGTGCTCGGACAGCCGGAACGCCTGGGTAGCGATCGCAGAGACGTAGCGCGAAAATCGTTCGACGAGAGCGTTCCAGGCTGCCGGATCGCCTTTACGGCAGCCTGCTACGAGCTGTGCGTCGGACAGTTCACCATCCGGCGCGCTGATCACTGCCCGCTAGCGTGACTGGGCGGAACGCAGCATTCCGGCAAGAATCTCGAGCAGCTTCCACGCGAGTTCGGGCCGCTCTTCCAGAAACGGCCGGAAGCTCCAGACCGGGAGGGCGTAGGCGACCATCGGCGACGTCGCCGTCACCGTCGCCGTCCGGGCGGACTTATCGACGAGGGCCACCTCGCCGAACGAAGCACCCGGGCCCAACGCGCCGACCTGCTCTCCTTGCACGCTGACCGAAGCCTCGCCGCTCGCCACGATGAAGAAGTTGAGGCCGTCCGACCCTTCGGTCGCAATGGCCGCACCCTCGTCGAAATGACGCTCGACGAACTCGCTCGCGAGACTCCCGGCAGTCTTGTCGTCGAGATCGGAAAACAGTGGTACGGCGCGGATGAGATCTACGGATGGCTGAGGCATGTGCTGACCTTACAGATTGGAGGTGCGCTTGTCATCCGTGCTCGCCGACAGCTCCTCGAGCCGGCCTTCCGCCGCGTCGAGGAGCGTCGCACAGCGACGGTGAAGGTCCTCGCCACGCTCCCACAGCCGAATCGCCTCGTCCACGGCGACGTCCCCGCGCTCGAGCTTGCCCACGATCTCCTCGAGTTCGAGCCTGAGTTTCTCGAACGTCTCCTCCTCGCCGCTCATGTCTGCGCCTCCTCCACCGTTGCCGTCAGGCTCCCGAGCGCGAGCTCGACCTCGACGCGCACTCCGGGCGCAGCGTCGGATGCGTCGCGCAGCGCAATGCCGCCGGAGCGCACGATCGCGTAGCCTCTGGTGAGTGTTGCACGCGGCGAGAGTGCCTGGAGTCGTGCGGCGGCGTGGTCGAGTGTGACCCGACGACGCTCGAGCAGGAGCACGGGTGCGTTGCCGAGTCGGTCGCGGCTGCGGTTCAGCCGCTCTCGCTCCCGGCCGAGAGAGCGGCGGACGGCACTGTCGATTGCGGTCCGGTGACGCCCCAACGCAGTCTGAAGCTCGCGCAGATCCGGGACGACGAGCCGGGCCGCCGCCGTGGGCGTCGATGCGCGGACATCGGCGGCGAGGTCGCAGAGTGGCGTGTCCTGCTCATGGCCTACGGCCGAGACAACGGGGACCGGGCACGCAGCGAACGCCCGCACGACAACCTCGGAGCTGAACGGCAGGAGATCGTCGAAGCTGCCGCCGCCGCGGGCGACGATGACGACGTCAACGGACGGGTGCGCTGCGACGCGCTGCAGTGCGTCGGCGATTGCCCTCGGTGCCCCGGCTCCCTGCACCCGCGCCTCGATGATCACGATTTTCGCTGCCGGGTACCTCGACTGGATTCCTGTCAGGACATCGCCACGAGCTGCAGCGTCGGCGCCCGTGACGACGCCGATCGCGCGAGGAAAGCGGGGGAGAGCGCGCTTCCGCTCGGTAGCGAACAGCCCCTCGGCGGCGAGGAGTCGCTTTAGACGCTCGATCGCGGCGAGGTGATCGCCGAGCCCAACGCGTTCGATCGTGGTGGCTCGGAAGCTGAGTGCGCCCTTGGCGGCGTAGATCTCGGCCTTGCCCTCCACCAGAACCTTCTCGCCGTCCGCAAGGGCGAGCTCGAGTGCATCGAACCGCCGTCGCGGGATCGTGGCGCTGATGCAGGCGCCGCTCGCCGGGTCTCGGAGGGTGAAGAAGACGAACGCCCACGCGTCGTTGCGACGTAGCTCGATCACCTCGCCCTCGACCCAGAGTACGGGGAGCCGCCTGAGGTAGATCCCGATCCCCTCGTTGAACGCGGCGACGCTGAAGACCTTTCGGTCACCATGAAACGTTGCCTCGACCTTCACCCCGGCAGCGTAGACGGCTGAGTCGCTACAGGAGGATCTGCGCCGCTGTGAGCGGCGTGCAGCCCTGCCGCAGCAGGTCGGAGCACGTGTGGAGATCTGCCTCGCTCGCAGCGAGCTGCTCGGCAAGGGGAAGCGGAAAGCCGGCCTCGATCAGGACGTGGAGGCGCCAGCTCTCGACCTTGGCCTGTTCGTTGTCCTGCTCGATGTGGGTTTCGATGATCTCTGCCATGCGTGCCACGCGGATTCGTGATCGGTTAGACGATCCCTTCCGAGAATGGTTGGGGCTACTCGCGGCCTTCGAGCCTACGCGCGAGCTCGTCGCGCGCCATCACGTCGACAGCATGGTCGAGTTCTCGACCGAGCTTCGTAGCCGCTTCTTCCCTGATCTCGCGCATACGCTCGTCGTACGCTGTCGCCGCGATCTGGGCGTGCCGCTCGATCTCACGCTCGGTCACGCGCTCGAGCCGCTCGGTCTGGCGGCGTTCGAACTCGATCAGCGTCAGCTCGAGGCGCGCTCGCGCGTCGGTCTCCGCCTGCTCGACGCCTTCGGCGATTGCGGCCTCCCGCGTCCGCAGTCGCTCCGTGATCTCCTCGATCGCACGGCGGCGCTCGATCGTCTGTGACTCCAGTTCGTCGAGCGCTTCGCCAACGGCCGATGCGGCTGCCCGCTCGAGCTCCTCGCGCAGCCTGATCACTGCGCGGCGTTGCTCGTCGTTCGTCGACCCGAGCTCGGCCGCGTCCCGGTCGATCCGTGCTTCGACCTCGGCTACCGCCAGTTGCTGTCGCTGCGTCAGGTTGGCGAGCTGCGTCTCGATGTGCCGCTGCGACCGCTCGAGGTCGTCGGAGACGCCCTGAAGTCGTTCATCGAGACGTCGCTCGACATCGGCGAGGGTGTCTGCAAGAGCCTCTCCAGCGCGTCGCTCGCGTTCCGCGAACGTTGTCCGACGCTCCTCGCCGAGTCGGCGTTCCTCGGCTGCCAGCTGCGAGATCGTGTCTGCACGTTCACGCGCCAACGTGCGCCGGATCTCCTCGGTATGCGCCGCCGTCTCCTCAGCGACGATCGCGGCGACCTGCGTCCTTGCCTCGGCGGCAAGCACAGCGGTTGCCGTCGCGCGCGCGTGAGCCCGTCGTAGAGCGAGCCAGAGACCGAGCGCTAGAGCCAGAGCGGCAACAAGGCAAGCGATGAGAATCCAGACGGCCACGCCGGAACGCTATAGGCGAACGGTGACGAGCGCAGCGGCGATCAAGACGGTCGCGATTGTGAGGAGTCGCAACGCACCTTCCGGAGCGGAGACCAGAAGCTCGCGGGTGATTGGTTCGTGGTCGCCGCTCGCGAGCCCGAGCTTGCCGTCGACCGAGACAACCTCTCGGCGAACCCGCCGCACGGGCGTCGACAGCCGCCGCTGGGCGAGGGAGAGCGCCGTGGCCCACCCCGCAGCGACGAAGGCAACGAGCCGCGGCGAACCCTCGCAAGCGACGTAGCCGGTGATCACCGGGAACGCACCCCATGCGACGGCGAACCAGAGATCGGAATGGAACCGGCCATCGAAGAGCTCGAGATTGTAGGCAGGGACGAGGAATGATCCGATCGCAATCAGGGGAACGATCCAGAGGCTGAAGTCGAGCGCCACCACGATGCCGATCGCACAGGCGGCGACGATCGAAGCGAGAGCGAGAGCGACGAGAATCGACGAGGGAATGGCCGTGCAAAGTGGCCGACCGGCGAGCTCATCGAGCGCATGGGCGCCAATGCCCATTGCGAGGAAGAAGGCGAGGACCGTGAGCCCGAGCCGATTCCACGAGACGCTGGCGGCGAGACACCCACCCACGACGACGTAGGAGAGATGCCAGGCCGTATAGGGAATGTGCAGCAGCGTCACGTAATCGCGCCACCCGCCTCGCTCGAGCGCGTAAAAGGTCGGTTTCACGCTCTGATCCCCCAGATCACGACCCCGCCTCCCAGGCTCATGCGTCGCGCCCGCACGTCGATGATGCCCGCCTCCCTCCAGAGCTCGAGCTGGCGCGGGAGCGGCCACCGCTCGTAGAACTCCCGGATCGAGGGACCGAGAAACCGGCCCACGTCGTACCACTCTCGCGAGACGACGCGACCCGCCGCAGGAAGGCCGAAGCCGACGTACAGATCCCAGAGTGGTCGCCAGATGCCGCGGGGCACGCAGAACTCGAGGTTGGCGATACTGCCGCCCGGCCTGACGACACGCGCGAGCTCGGCCAGCGTGGCGCCGGGGTCGTCGACATAGCGGAGCAGGTACGTGAACGTGAGGTGGTCGAACGAGGCGTCCGGAAAGGGAATCTCGGTCGCAGATGCCTGGACGAGAGCGACAGTGTCGCCGAACCGCTCCCGCGCGAGGGCCAGCATGCCGGCGCTCTGATCGAGTCCCGTCACGTCGTGGCCCGCGGCGACGAGGCGCGCCGCGACGAGACCGGTGCCCGTCGCC
Source organism: Thermoleophilia bacterium (assembly GCA_026785685.1). GTDB lineage: Bacteria > Actinomycetota > Thermoleophilia > Gaiellales > Gaiellaceae > Gaiella. The sequence goes on along the minus strand of JAJAZN010000258.1, from coordinate 37,093 downwards.
ACGTCGAGCACGGTCCCACCATCGCGCGGCACGCGCCGCACCATCGTCCGCCGCCAGCGTGGATCCTGTCCAAAGGAGAGGGTCGCACCGACCCGATCGTATGTCGGGCCGAGGGGCGCGAAGAGCGCTCTGGCGTGGTCGCGGCGTTCGGACACGCTCCTACCCTGCCATGGATCTCTATTCTTGGGAGGTGAAGCTGCTCGCCGACCTCGAGCGCATCGCCACCCTCGCCGAGGAGTTTGCGCCGGCCGCCGGGGCGGTGAGCGCCGTCCTCCCAGCCGAAGCGACCCCCGGCCTGCGCTCGTACCTCTGCGCCTTCGAGACACCGGACGGAGCTCGTTCGTGGCTCGTGCTCGACGACGATGGGGCTGCGGTCGACGACCGCCGGGATATCAAGGACACCGTCTCGATCGCGGCGCTCTGCGAGATCGCCGAGGAGTCCGCCGTTGGTGGCGACCTCGACGAGCTGCTCTCGCAGCTCGTGGCACTGCGCCTCACCGAGAATCCAGAGGGGATCGACGAGGCCGAGGAGGCGGTCCGCGCTCTCCAGCAGACGATCGGCGTGCCACCGCAACTCGCGTCTCCGATGCGGCTCGACGAGATCGGCGCGGCTACTCGACGCCTCGAGCTGGCTCTCGATCCTGCGGCGCCATCGCCCTTCACTGCTGCGCTGAAGGGCGCCCAGGGCACGCTCGACGAGCTCCTCGGTGAGGTCGTCGGTGCGTACCGCGTGCCGCTCGGCTTGTGACGATGTGTCACAAGGGTAGAGCGTCGTGCTCCGCTACGCTCCCGTCATGGAAAGTGGCGGCTTCTTCCCGTTCGGCGGAGACCCGGAGGAGATCCTTCGAGGTCTGCGGGACTTCGCGGAGACGCAGTCGGAGAGCGTCAAGGAGGCACAACGCGAGCAGTTCGCGACGCTCACCCTGAGCACGGCCGTCGAGCTCACCGCGGCGGCGCTCAAGCAGGTTCAGCCGATCGGCTCGCCCGAGGAGCAGGCCGGCGCCCTTCGTGACGCGATGCGGATTCTCTTTCCCGAGGCAGTGGCGCTCGTCAGTGCCGCCCGCCAGGGATTCATGCGCGAGTCCTAGCCGGCCGATCGGCATGAGCCTCTTCGACCGCGCCGTCGCCTCCGCGCTCCCCGTCGTCCCGCGATCGGTTGTCCGTCGGATATCGGCGCCGTACATCGCAGGTGCCACGCTCGATGATGCGCGCCGCACGGTTGCGACTCTGAATGCCGCAGGGAAGACGGCTACCGTCGATGTTCTGGGTGAGGAGATCCACACCGAGGACGAGGCGCACGCGATCGCCTCGATGTACGGCGACGTGCTCGCGGCAATCGAGGGCGACCGCCTCGACGCGAACATCTCCGTCAAGCTGACGGGGCTCGGGCTGAAGTTCGACCTCGGTCTCTGCCGATCGCTCGTCGAGGAGCTCGTGCGTGCTGCCGGAGAACAGGGCGCTCGCGTCCGCATCGACATGGAGGACGCAACGTGTGTCGACGACACGCTTGCGATCTATCGTGACCTCCGCGCAGAGGGCCTCGACAACGTCGGGATCGTGCTCCAGGCCCACCTCAAGCGAACGCTCAACGACATTGACGATCTTCGCGAGCTCCGGCCGAGCGTGCGTCTCTGCAAGGGGATCTACGTCGAGCCGCGCGCGATCGCGTTCCACGACTTCGATGTGGTGCGGCGGTCGTATGTCAGCTGCCTCGAGGCACTTCTCGACTGCGGCTCCCGGGTCGCTATCGCCACACACGACGAGCACCTCCTTGTCGAGTCGCTCGCTCGCGTCGAGGCGCTTCCGGCGGACGGTTACGAGTTCCAGATGCTGCTCGGTGTCCGTGAGGGCCGGGCCACAGAGCTCGTCGCGGCTGGCCACCCCGTCCGCGTGTACGTCCCGTTCGGGCGTCAGTGGTACGAGTACTCGCTCCGCCGCCTGCAGGAGAACCCTCGTATGGCCGGCGTGATCGCCAGGGCGACCGTCGGGCGCGCCGTCGGGCGTTCGTAGCGTAGGGGCCGTGTTGACGCTGCGAGAAGTGCTCGACCGCATCTGGTCGAGATGCGAGACCGAGTAAGGCCCGCCGGCGGGCCTCTTTAGGGATTCTCAATGAAGAAGGGGAAAGCCTGCGGTCGTTCGCGGTACTGTTTTTCCACCGCGAGCTACCGCAGGCTGAATCCGCCGTCGACGATCAGTGTCTGGCCGCGGATCATGTCGGAGTCCGGCGAGGCGAGGAAGGCGACGACCCCCGCGATGTCGGCCGGAAGAACCATCCTTCCGGCGGCGTTCCGCGATCCCATCTCGAGCATCTCCTCCCGATTCGGGAAGTGATCGAGCGCGCCCGTGTCGACCACGCCCCCCGACACGGCGTTGACGCAGATGCCTGCAGGCCCGAGCTCCACCGCCAGGTAGCGAACGAGCGATTCGAGGGCCGCCTTGGAGGTTCCGACGAGTGCGTAGTTGTCGAGCACGCGGATCGAGCCGAGGCTCGAGATGGCGACGATCGACGAGCCGGTCGACATGGACGGGGCGATCACGCGGCTGAGGGAGAGGAACGCGCGCGTGTTCGCGTTGATGGTCCAGTCCCAGTGCTTGTCCTCGGTCTCGAGGGCCGGCCGGATCACGCCCGTGGCTGCGTTGTGGACGAAGACGTCGAGCGGCCCGAGCTCGGTGATCTGCTCGAGCACTTTGTCGGAGGTGATGTTGCCGCGGATGAGAACGGGCTCTGCGCCGAGCGTCTGTAGCTCAGCCGCCGTCTCCTCGGCTGCCGCGTCGGAGCGCATGTAGCCGATCGCAACCTTCGTCGCGCCTTCGCGCGCAAGCCGGAGCGCGATCGCCTTGCCAATGCCCCGCGAGCCCCCGGTGACGAGGACGGAGCGTCCCATCAGCTCACTGCCGTTCAACCGGTGCGGGGAAGCGGCCGCGTGACCGGCGCCGAGGAGGGGATCTCGTCCCACCCGATCCGCGTCCGGGGCTCCTCGGGCGTATCGTTCTCGGCCTTCGAGGACGCATGACCCAGGTCGTCGAGCATCACGATCTTCGCCTCACCGAATCGACGAACGGGATCGTCGGAGGGAAGGTCGGCGATCAGCTCCCGAACGCGCGCCCTGATCTGAAACGCGAAGTGGGGTGTTGCCGGGCCAACGAGGGCCTCGATGTCGTCGATGGTCGGGTCGGTCATCGCGCCGGAAGCCTAACGACTACCGTCAAGCCGATGCGCAGGCCTACGTCCGTCGAGGTGATGCTGCTCTCGGCGATCGTGCTGTGGGCGCTGAACCTCACCGTCAGCCGCTACATCCTCACCAACGGGTTCCAGCCGCTTGCCTACTCGACCGTGCGCTACGGGCTTGCGTCCCTCCTCTTCATCCTCATCGCGGTCACCGTCGAGCGGTCGCTCCGGATCGCCCGCGGCGACTTCCTGCTCGTGGGGAGCGCGGCACTCGTGCTCTTCGTCAATCAGATCGGGTTCGTCTACGCGCTCAAGACGACATCCGCATCCGTCATTGCGCTGATCCTGGCCGCAACGCCGATCTTCGCGGCGCTGATCGGGCTCGCCTTCGGCACGGAGATCCTGCCGCGTCGCTTCTGGCTCGGTGCGGCCCTGTCCTTTGTTGGCGTCGGCCTCGTCGCGCTCGGCGCGACCGGTCAGTTCGGTGCGGATGCCGCCGGAATCGTGTTCGGAATCCTGACCGCGGCCAGCTGGGCCGTCTACTCGATCCTGATCACCCCGCTGATGCAGCGGTACTCGCCCGTCCGGATCAGTGCGATCGTGCTGCCGCTCTCCTGGATCGGGATCGCACTGATCGGCCTTCCCCAGACGCGATCCCAGGACTGGCAGCTCGGCTGGGTGGTCTGGGTGCTCGTCCTCTTCGCGACGATTGGCCCGCTGGTCATCACGAACATTCTGTGGTTCAAGTCACTCGACCGGATCGGGGCCTCGCGCGCCACGCTCGCTGCGAACCTGCAGCCGTTTCTTGCCGCCCTCTTTGCGGTCGTGCTGCTCGACGAGACGATCGACGTGATCCAGGTGGTCGGCGGTCTTCTGATCGGGATCGGGATTCTCGCCGCACGACGACGCTCTCCCGTCTCTCCCGGCGAATGATCGACGGCAGACGAAGTACCCTGGCCGGATGACTCCGCAGCGACGTGTCGCGCTCGTCTCGGTCGGTGCCGCCCTGGCGCTGATGGGGATCAAGCTCGCGACCGGTCTTGCGAGCGGCAGCCTCGGTCTCGTCTCGGAGGCACTCCATTCGGGAACGGACCTCGTTGCGGCGCTCCTCACCTTCTTCGCGATCGGGGTCGCCGGTCGCCCGGCCGACCGGTCGCATCCGTACGGCCACGGGAAGGCAGAGCATCTCGCGGCCCTCGCCGAGGCCTTCGTGCTCATGCTCGTCAGCGTCGCCGTCGGCGCACTCGCAGTGGCACGGCTTGCAGGTTGGGTCGAGATCGAGACGACGACGGCGTGGTGGGTCTTCGCGGCGGTCGGGGTCGTGCTCGCGATCGACCTCTCACGGACTCTGGCCTCCGCAAGGGCAGCGCGTCAGTACTCGAGCCCGGCTCTCGCATCGAATGCGCTCCATTTCGCGAGCGATCTGGTGGGAACGCTGGCCGTTCTCGCAGGCCTCGTCGCCGTTTCGGTCGGCTGGCAGGCAGGCGACTCACTGGCGGCGCTCTTCGTCGCCTTCCTCGTGATCACCGCGGCCGCCCGGCTGATCCGTCGCAATGTGGACGTTCTCATGGACCGAGCACCGGATGACGCTGTTCGCGCCGCGCGCGCTGCGATCGCCGAGATCGATCCACCGGTGGAGGTGCGGCGCCTGCGGCTTCGTGAAGCGGCGGGAAGGACGTTCACCGATGTCGTGATCGGCGTCTCGCCGGGTGCTGCCGTCGGTCAGGGTCACGCGGTTGCCGACAGGGTGGAGGCGGCGGTCCAGGAAGCGTTGCCGGGCGGCGATGTGGTCGTGCACGTCGAGCCTGCAGGTGAGGAGGCGCTCCTGCGCGAGCGGGTGCGAGAGGTAGCGATGTCGGTCGCTCACGTGCGAGAGATCCACAACCTCTCCGTGATCGAGCTCCCGGACGGCGTCCACGTGTCACTTCATCTCAAACTGCCGGGTGAGCTGCCTCTCGATGAGGCGCACGCGCTTGCCGAGCAGGTCGAGCTGGCCATCGTCGACGGTGTTGCCGAGGTGATCGACGTGCAGACCCACCTCGAGCCGCTGGCGGAGCCCGCTGCTGGCCGTGAGGCCGACGACGACCCCGCCGAGCTCGAGCGCATCGTGCTCGGGGTCACCGGCTCACCGCCGCGGTCCGTGCGGTTTCTCCACACGGACGAGGGGCTGGTCGTCTTCCTCACCCTGGGGCTCGACCCGGCCGCAAGCCTGGCCATGGCTCACCAGACGGCGTCCCGTGTCGAGCAAAAGATCAGGGGTGAGGTACCGGGTGTAGCCGAGGTGATCGTTCACACCGAGCCCTGACCTATCGCGCTACAGGTTGAATAGGCGCATGCGTCTCTGCATGTTCCACCCGAACGACAATCCGCTCGAGCGCGGCTGGGTCTGTCGCGTCGACGGCGACCGCGTTCTCCACCTGGCGGCCCAGACCCTGCAGTCGTTCTTCCTCGGCGGCAGCGGGGCCCGTGAGCACGCCGAGTATCCGCTCGCCGACGTGACGTTTCTCGTCCCTGTGCAACCGCCGACAGTACGTGTCTTCTCCGCGCCCGACGCGTTTCGATTTACCAACGCCACGGCTCTCGTTGGCCCGAACGTTCCGATCGCCGGCACGGCGCTCACGGCGTGCGCTCGGGTCGCCGCCGTGATCGGTGCGGAGGGTGGGATCGGCGGGTTCTCGGCGCTTCTCGAGTGGCAGGATCTGACCGAGTCCCCATCCGTCAAGCAGTCCGATTTCGGCCTCGTGCTGGGCCCTGTGGTCGTCACGCCGGACGAGGTCGATCCGGACTCGGTCGTGATCCGTCTCGACACGCAGAGCCAGCGTGAGGAGGCGCCTCCGACGGAGTTCGGGTGGGCCGATGCGATCGCGCTTGCCGCCCGCCGTACCGTGCTCAGGCCGGGCGATGTGATCGCCGGACCGTCGGTTGCAACTCTCACCGACATCCACGAGGGCGTACGACTCGAGATCGAGGGCATCGGCGTGCTCGACTGCCCACTCGGCTGATGCGGCTCGTGCTCGACTGGGACGGGACCGTCACCGAACGGGACACGCTCCACATGGCGATCGAGAGGTTCGGTGACCTCGAGGTCTTTCACGCTCTCGAACGGCAGATCGGACGTAATCTGACGCTGAACGAGGTGATCGAGGTCGAGATGGGCACGATCAGCGCTCCGTTTGAGGAGGTGCTCGATTGGCTCCTCGAGACCGTGACCATTCGTCCCGGGTTCGCGGAGTTGGTCGCAGAGCACAGTCCACTCATCATCTCGGCGGGATTCCGCCAGCTGATCCTTCCCGTGCTCGAAAGGGAAGGCGTGACCGTGGACGTGATTGCGAATAGCCTCGAGCCTGCCGCGTCCGGCTGGCGCTCGACGTTCCTCGAACGCGATGCGTGTCCCGTTTGCGGCGAGCCGTGCAAACGCGTCGCACTCGCCGGAGACGGGCCGTTCACCTATGTCGGCGACGGTGTCTCCGACCGCTGCGTGTCGCTTGCGGCGGATCGTGTCTTCGCGCGCGATGGACTGGCCCGCTGGCTCGGCGAGAGCGGAGCCGGCTACGAGGAGTACAACGACTTCCACGATGTCCTGCTCGCGCTCAACCGACTGTGTGACCCGTACGATCGGTGAGGTGGACTTCCTCGCGCTCCCGCAGCCGTACGATTTCGAGGCATCGACCGAGCGTTTTCGCTCGCATGGCACCGACCTCGCGAACCTCTGGCGTAACGGGGGCCTGCATCGGGCCATCGCCGACCAGGACGTCCGCGTGGACGCAGCGTCGGGCGGCGTACGGATCACGCCAAGCGACCCCGGGATCGTCGACACGGTCTCCTTCCTGCTCGGGCTACCACTCGACCTCGATGGCTTCTGGTAGTGGGCTGCCGACGATCCCGTCCTTGCTGCGCTCAACGAGCCGCTCCGGGGCTACCGGCCCCCACTCGTTGCGAACCGCTTCGAGATGCTCGTGACCTCGATCACGGCTCAGCAGGTGTCGCTGCACTCGGCATTCGCGGTGCGCTCGCGGCTGATCGAGCGGTTCGGCGTCCGGGTGGGCGACGTCTGGGCATTCCCGACGCGAGAGCGGCTTGCCCGGGCGGAGGAGAGCGAGATCCGCGAGGTCGGGTTCTCGACGAGGAAGGCCGAGTACGTGATCGGTCTCGCGCAGAGCGACTTCGATCTTGCCGCCCTCGATCCGCTGTCCGACGCTGAGGTCGTCGAGACCATCACTGCCGAGCGTGGGCTCGGACGGTGGACGGCCGACTGGTTCCTCGCGCGGGCTCTCGCGAGGCCTGACGCCTGGCCCGCCGGCGACCTCGCCGTACGCAAAGCGGTGTCGTTCTTCTACGGTGCAGGCAGAGATCTCGACGAGACGGAGGTGCGGGACGTGGGAGAACGGTTCGGGAAGTGGCGCAACATCAGCTGTCACATGCTGCTGGCCGGGGCGAGGGTGTACGGATGACCGTTCGGAACGCGACACTCGAAGATCTCGCGACCATCGAGGCACTCTGGAAGGCCTTCGAGGCAGAGGTGCCCCCGCCCGCGCACGAGGACGTCGATCACGCGGCCGAGCTCGCCGAGATCCGGGCGATCGTCGAGTCCGGGCTCGGCTGGGTTGCCGAGCGGAACGGTGCGGCGATCGGGATGGCACTCGCCCGGCGCCGGGGCGCACGGGTCGGGCGCATCACGGATCTGTACGTCGTACCCACGGAGCGCCGCGCCGGGGTAGCCGATTCCCTCCTTCGCGCGGTCGCGGCGCGCCTCGCCGAGGACGGCGTCGACACGGTCGACCTCGAGGTGATGGCATCCAATGCGGCTGCGCGAGCCGCCTACGCGCGCTGGGGATTCAGGGACGAGGTGCTCGTTCTCGCTGCGCCCGTCGCAGCGCTTGTCGAGCGCCTCGGCGTCGAAGCATCGACGACGTCGTTCGGTTCCATCCACATCCAGACCGACGACGTCGACGTGATCCTGAAGGCGGTCGAGATGTTCGTGCCCCGGCTGCTCGGGCGCTCGACGGGCTCGACCGTCACCCAGCCGCGCGGCGGCTACGTCACCGTCTACGACGACGCGTGCGATCGCGACCCCGCCATGCTGCGGCGGCTCGCGAAGGAGATCTCGGCACGCACGGGGCTCGTGGCCATTGCGGTCGGCGTCGAGCAGGAGGCGCTCGTCCGGATGATCATCCTCGACCGCGGCGGCATCGTCGACGAGTACGCCTCGGTGCCCGAGTTCCACGGGCCGCTCCCCCCCGGCGAGGTCGTGGCGCTGAACGCGAATCCGGTGGTCGTCGAGCGCTACACGGGTGCGGCACAGGCCGCTGTTCGCGCTGCCTCGCCCGTCGCCAGCGTTCCGTCTGATCTTCTCCCGGCGCGCGAGCTGCTTGCCGGTCTCGCCGGCGTGCTCGGGCTCGATGGCACCGGGTACGGCTGGGCTGACGGACCCGCTGACGACCAGGCAATCAGGATCGCTCGCTGATGCAGGCACTCCGCTTGATCGACGCGCCGCGGTGCCCGTACTGCGCCCGCGTCCGGATTGCGCTCGCCGAGAAGGGTATCCCGTACGAGACCGTCGTGATCGATCTTGCCGACCGTCCGGCGTGGGTGTTCGAGTTGAACCCGATCGGAAAGGTTCCCGTGCTCGAGCGCGAGGGGTGGGTGCTCCCAGAGTCGGCCGTGATCAACGAGTACCTCGAGGAGGCCTTCCCCGAGCCGGCACTTCTCCCGACGGTCGCGACGCAACGTGCAAACGCGCGACTGCTGATCTTCCGGCACGACGACTTCACAGGCCCGTACTACGCGCTGCGGCGCAAGGAGGCCGGCGCGGAGGTTGCGTTTGCGGGGGAACTCGAGGCCCTCGATGCGATCCTCGGCCTCGCGCCGTATCTCACCGGGTCGGCATTCGGTCTTGCGGACATCGCCTATGTCCCCTGGGTGCTTCGGGCCCGGGATTTCCTCGGCGTCTCCTTCGAGCCGTACCCGGCACTCGTCGACTGGCTCGCCCGCCTCGCCGAGCGCCCGTCGATTCGGGCCGAGCTGGAGGTCATCGCAGCGCTGTGACCGACGTTACTCGTGATGAGCTCGCGGGACGACTCGAGGAGCAGGATCTGACGCTCCTCGACGTGAGGACGCGCGGTGAGTACGACGGCTCGGCCGGCTATCCCTGTGACGCGCGCCAGGGGCACATCCCGGGTGCTCGCCATCTCGAGCTTCAGGAGCTTCTGGCCGCGGGAGACACGGCTGCAATCAAGGCCCTCGTTGGCCGGCCGGAAGGAGCCGAGGTGATCGCGTACTGCCACTCGGGCGGCCGCTCCGCGATCGCCGCTGAGGTTCTCGTGGCCGCGGGCTACGACGCACGTAACTACGTTGGTTCCTGGCACGACTGGGCGGCCGACGAGTCACTTCCCGTCGCTTCGGGTCAGCCCGCCGCGTAGTCCAGGAACGCGTTGCACAGTGCGCGGCCGTGCTCGTTCCAGCCGCCGAGAAATGCATCGGTCTCGGTCCGCGTCGTCGCAAGATCCGGAATCTCGGCGCCGCCCTCGATGAACCAGTAGTCGAGCATGTGTCGCGTCACCTCCGGGTGGAACTGGACGCCCCACGTGCGCTCGCCGAGCCGGTAGCCCTGGTTGGCGGCGTCGTTCTCGGCCAGCAACTCTGCCCCGTCAGGAAGATCGAACCGATAGTGATGCCACTGGAAGGCATCGAGGCGGGCCGGCAGGACGCCCAGCACCGCGTCGGCGAGTCCCGCCTCATTGACGCAAACCGTGTGCCAACCGACCTCGCTCCGCGGTGCCCGCCCGACCTCGGCCCCCGCGGCGCGCGCGATCAACTGCCCGCCGAGGCACACGCCGAACAGCGGCACCTCTCGGGCGATCGCCTGGCGGATGAACGCTGCCTCATCTGCGAGCCACGGATGCTCGGCGTCCTGGTCGGGGTGCATCGCACCGCCGAAGACCATGATCGCGTCGTAGCGCTCCGGATGGTCGAGCGCGGAGGCGTCGTCGTGCGCGATACTGACCCGCTCGAGCCGGTCGCCGCGCTGCTCCACGACGTCCTCGAAGAGGCCGCCACCAGCCGTCGAGCTGGTCTCGTGGACGATCGAGAGAACGCGCATCCCGCGAGCCTACCCACGCGCGGCGACCATGTTCAGCTTCGGAGCGTGCTGCGTCCCTCCACCGAGGCGATGGCCGGTGAGGGAGGCCCAACTACGTGTCCGTTGCCGTCGGCTCCTCGCCCGTCTCCGCCTCGGCCGGTACGGGCGACGCCGGAGCAGGCGCAGGGTCGTCGGCCGGGAGGGCGCTCGGTGCGGCCGCCGCGGGTGTGGCTGCCTCGTCCCAGTAGCGGTTGAGCGAGCCCTGCACCTTGACGGCCCACACGATCGCCGGGATCACGAAGATCCCGAACGGGAACAGCCAAAGGCCGGTCAGGCCCGTGACGGGCTTCTCCTTGCCGTCGCCCGCGTACATGTTGCCGAGCTCCGATGGGATCACGAACGCGCTGACGGGCGAGACGACGAGCCAGACGACGAGCCCGAGCACTCCACCGAGGCCTTCGCCGGTGCGCTTCTTCATCTCCTCCTGCGTCTTGAAGACCCAGTAGAGCCAGTAGATCCCGAACGTCACGACCCCGATCAGGATCACGAACCAGACGCCACGCTTCTGTCCCACCGGCCCCGAACTCATCCCCTCTTCCTCCTCATGTCGGTTGTGTGAACACACTAGTCCCTTCCGACTCAGAACAGCGTCATCTCAGCCGGCGGCAGGTCGAGTCCGCCCGTTGTCACGATTCCGGCGTCGTCGAGCAGGCCGCGAAAGATCACCGCGCTCCGCGGGGCGAAGTCATCGCGGTTGTTGTTGAACAGTGCGTACACCTCGTCTGCCTGATCCGCGAGGCGCTGGGTCGGCGCGATCCACTCGGCGAGCTCCTCGGGCGAGTACATCCAGTCGAAGCGGTCGGCGGTGCTGCCGCCGCGGATGTTCCACGTCTGCGCGTTGCGGCCGTGGAAGCGGATCACCGCGACGGCGTGGGTTGCGGCAGCGACGCGCGGTGCGACGTTCGTGGCACGCGTCAGAGGCGCGTCGACGGAGACGTATGAGAGTCCGTGCTCCTCGAGGAAGCCGAGCGTGTCGGAGCGCTCGTCCGGCTCCATCCACGAGCGGTGCCGAAACTCGATCAGAGGCACGAGAGGCTCGAGTCGGCCCCGCGCACGAGCGAGTTCCTGCTTGGCCTCCTTCGACTTCACGAAGCGGGGGTGGTACTGGAGCAGGACTCCTCGTAGCTTCCCCGAGAGCTCCAGTGGCTCCAACGCACCGCGGAATGCCGCGAACGAGGCATCGGTCGGCTCGCCCTCGTGGAAGGTCATCGCCGCGCTCGCCTTGACGTGGAAGGTGAAGTGATCGGGCGTGCGCTCGGCCCAGCGGCGGGTCACGTCGGGGTCGGGGAGCGCGTAGTACGGAGAGTCCACCTCGACGACGTCGAAGCGCTCCGCGTAGTAGCGCAGTCGTGCCGCGGCGCCCGAGACACCGCGTGGATACCAGGCCTTCAGGAGCCCCTCGTCCGCCCAGCTGCACGTTCCGAGGCGCACGATCGCAGGCATGCCCGGACGATAGAGGCACGAGGGCAGTCTCGCCTCGCGCTACGAGGACCTGCCGCTCGGCTTCGCGGACGCGTCGGTGGTGGCCTGCGCCGAACGCAACGGCGGCCGCGTCCCCACGCTCGATCGTCGCGACTTCGAGGTTGTCGCTCGCGAGGGAACAATCGAAACTCTGCCTCGCCGTCCTGACGCTCTGGCCGAGCGGCGCGAAACGTAGCCCGTGATGCCGCAGGTAGGGTCGTTCGATGACCACTGAAGGCTGCTCTCACCTCGACCGGATCACGGTCACCGAGCTGCCGGATTCGATCGCGGGCTGCGCGGAGTGCCTGAAGATCGAGGGCCGCTGGCTGCACCTGCGCATGTGCATGAGCTGCGGCGAGATCGGCTGCTGCGACTCGTCGCCCAATCGGCATGCAACGGCGCACGCGCGTGACACGGGCCATCCGATCGTTCTCTCTGCGGAGCCGGGCGAGAACTGGAGCTGGTGCTACGTGGACGAGCTCGCCTTCGTCGTCCCGTCCGGCGCTGTGCAGTGACCGTGAGCCGCTTTAGCCCGATCCTCTCATCGGCGCAGCTCGGGACACTTGCACAGCGCGGCGAGGAGCGTACGGCCGCCGTCGGCGACGTGCTGTTCCGCGTCGGCGACAGGCGCTACCCGTTCGTCGCGATTCTGGAGGGCGAGGTTGCAGTGCTCGATGAGGCGGGGAGCGAGATTGTTCGCCACGGCCCGTCGGGGTTCCTCGGTGAGATGAACCTCCTCACAGGACAGACCGTCTTCCTGACTGCCGTCGTTACGGAGCCGTTGCGGTACATCGCAGTCGACCGGGACGCTTTGCGGCCGTTGCTGTTCGAGGACGGCCCACTCGGCGATCTCCTCCTTGCTGCGTTCATGGAGCGGGCGAGGCGCTGCAGCAGGTCGAGGGAGTCGGGATCGAGATTCTCGGCCCGCACTCGTCCGAGGCGACTGTCCGGCTGGTCGAGTTCGCCCGTAGCGCGCGGCTGCCGTTCACCTGGCGTGATCCTGGGAACGCTGACGACGCGGAGGCCGGCGAGCTGATCGTGGGGCTGCCGCCGGAGAGTCTTCCGCTCGTGCTTTTGCCGGGAGGCGAGGAGCTCCGCGGCCCCTCGAGCGGCCAGCTCTCGCGCGCACTCGGCATCGGGGCCGTGCTCGCCCGGCGGGAGGAAGTTGATTTGCTCGTGATCGGTGGTGGGCCTGCTGGCCTTGGCGCCGCCGTCTATGGTGCCTCGGAGGGGCTCTCGACGCTTGTCGTCGAGAGCGATGCGCTCGGCGGCCAGGCGGGCACGTCGCGACGGATCGAGAACTACCTTGGCTTCCCGGCTGGGATTACTGGCGGCGAGCTGATGAGTCGCGCCGTCACGCAGGCGCGTAAGTTCGAGGCGCGGACGGCGACGCCCTATCGAGCCCTTTCGCTTGAGCCCGGCGGCGGCCGCCACGTCGTCCGGCTCGAGGACGACCACGAGATCGCTGCCCGCGCGGTCATCCTCGCGACGGGTGCGCAGTACAACCGGCCTCCTGTTGCCGGGCTGTCCGACTTCGAGGGCGTCAGCGTCTTCTATGCCGCCGGTCCGCCGGAGGCGCAGCGGTGCGGTGCCACGCGTGTCGGCGTCGTCGGTGGCGGCAATGGCGGTGCAGTTCGTGCACGGCTACCTGGCAGAGGCGCTCGCACGCGTGTCGTGAGCCGATGACCTCTACCCAGAGGATGACGCTGATCGCGGCGATCCTCGGCTCGAGCATCGCCGCGATCGACGGCACCATCATCAACGTCGCTCTGCCGGCGATCCAGGCCGATCTCGGCGGCGGGCTGCAGGCTCAGCAGTGGATCGCGAACGCCTACACGCTCACGCTCGGCTCGTTGATCCTGATCGGCGGGTCACTCGGAGACATCTACGGCAAGCGGCGCGTCTTTGCGATCGGGATCGCATCCTTCGGTGTGCTGTCGCTTCTGTGTGCGGTCGCGCCGACGTCGGAGACCCTCATCGCGGCGCGGGCATTGCAGGGAGCAGCGGGAGCCCTTCTCGCCCCGAGCTCCCTCGCGATCATCGTGGCCGCGTTCGACGCGGGCGAGCGTGGGAAGGCGATCGGGTCGTGGACGGCGTGGGGCGGGATCGCGATCATCGTCGGGCCGCTCGTCGGCGGGGTGATCGTCGACCAGACGTCGTGGCGCTGGATCTTCGCGATCAACGTACCGCTCGTTCTCCTCACGCTTGCGCTCGTCCGGAGCGCGGTACCCGATCTGCCAACGACGCGACGACGGGTGGACTTCCTTGGCGCCGGGCTCGTCGGTCTCGGCCTCGCGGCGATCGTCTTCGGCCTGATCGAGCAACCAAACTATGGCTGGGGCAGTCCCATCATCCTCGGCGCGCTCAGCGGAGGAGTCATCCTGCTCGGCGCGTTCGTCGCCTACGAGCAGCGCGCATCCCATCCGATGCTGCGCCTCGACCTCTTCGCACGCCGCAACTTCGCGCTCGCGAACCTCGAGACGCTCTCGATGTACGCGGGGCTGTCGATTCTCTTCTTCTTCCTCTTCATCTTTCTACAAGAGGTCGCCGGCTACTCGGCCCTGAAGGCCGGCCTGACGACGATCCCCTCGACACTGATCATGTTCGCGCTCTCGAGCCGGATGGGCGCCCTCGCCGACCGCCACGGCCCGCGACTGTTCCTTACCGGTGGCCCACTCCTGGCAGCCGCCGGCATCCTGCTCTTCCTTCGCACCGGCATCGAAACCTCGTACGTCGGAGATCTGCTGCCCGCGCTGATCGTTTTCTCGCTCGGGCTGACGATGACGGTGGCGCCGCTGACCGCGACGGTGCTCGCCGACGCCGACGTCGACGACGCCGGGATCGCGTCGGCGATCAACAACGCGATCGCCCGTTGTGCCGGGCTGATCGGCGTCTCGGCTATCGGCGCCGTCGTCTCGGGTCGGCTACCGGGCAACACGTTTGCGCCGAACAGTGGCTCCGTTGCAGCGTTCCACACCGCGATCGTGATCTGCGCGGTTCTCGTCGGCTTGGGCGGTGTGATCGCGTTCCTTGGAATCCGCGACCCGGCCCGCGTCGTGAAGGCCGAAGAATGCCCCGGCGGCCAACTAGCCGGTACGCCGCGCGCCGCAGTGGCAGAGTCGCAGCCGGCCTGACACGTTCCGAACCACAACCGAAAGGCATCCCATGAACGATGAGCAGATCCACCAGGCGATCGAAGAGCTCGTCGCCGAGGAGCATCGCCTCTGGGAAAACCAGGCCCGAGGCGGCCATCCCGAGAGCGATGCCCAGCGCCTCGCAGTCGCGAAGGTCACCCTCGACCGCTACTGAGACCTCCTCCGGCAGCGTCGCGCCTACGAGGAAAACCATCTCGATGCGGAGGCCGCCCGGGTGCGCGATGCCTCAGTGGTCGAGAGCTACCGGCAGTAACAGCTCGCCCGTTTCGGCAGACGCTCGCTCGCACCTCCTCATCAAGCGGTGGGCCGATGGCGGATCGGTCGCTCCTCGCGGGGCGCCTCGGCGGACGTCGGGAAGATGGGCTCCTCTCCGTCGGCGAAGCGCGCCGACAGCGCGAGTTGCCCGCCGAGGGCGGCGACGTAGGCACGAAGGGTCGAAACTCGGACGTCGCGCCGCTGCTCGAGCTTCGACACCTCGGGCTGGGTCATCTCGAGCACGTCAGCGACCCGCTGCTGGGTCAGGCTGCGGGCGCGTCGGAGCGCGCCGAGCGCCTGGCCGACGTGGACGGGCTCGGCTTCTGCCCTGAGCGCTTCGATCCACGAGCGCCAGAGAGCCGACGTGCCGTGCATCGGGTGCCGCTCGACGAGATGGAGGACGCGCTCGGAGACCGCGCCACGCGGGTCGCGTCGTACCGCCCGCAGGAGAGGCTGCCAATCGGAGAGGTCGCCTCGGTCGAGCACGTTGTCGATCGCTTCGAGCCCGAGCTCGGCCACCGGCGTCCCATCCGCGATCTCGAGGTGCCGGTGGCGCATCAGCCGTCACCGGCGCTGACGAGGTTGAGCATCGCGTGGGCGAGGGCGTGGCAGGCGGATTCGACCTCGCGCCAGTCGCGCCAGCGCACGTTCAGCCGCCGATACGTGCCGAGGTCGACCTCGGAAAGATCGTACGGTGCCGGCTCGGCGAGCTGCTTCACGAGCTGCGTTGCCACGCGCTCACCTCCGGCACCCTGCTGATTCTCGTAGAACGCGTCGAGCTCCACGCACATGCGAGCGGCCGCCTCGAGGCCGAGCCGATCAGCGAGGGCAACGACGTCGAGGTAGTCGCGGGTCGCGTTGCGTCGAAGCACGAGCCACGCCTTGATCCGCAACATCTCATCGAGGGTCGGAACCCGGAGCGGCCCGGCGGGGGTTTCGACCAGCTCGACTTCCAGCGGACGATGGCGAATCAGCTGGCGGATCCCGGTCTCGATCCCGTCCAGGCTGCCGAGAATGAGAACCGGGCGGTTGACGCCCGCGGTGACCCACCCGTCGGACTGCTCCAGGTCGACCCGACTCTTCTGTTAGCTGAAGGTGCCGCCCGCAAGGCTCGTGTCGCTGTGGATCGGAGGGCCGCCGTTCTCCTCGATCGAGACGTCCACCGCGGCGTAGTCACCCGGACCGGGAAGCGTCAGGTCGAGTGTGACGTTGCTCGACGTGGGCGTGAAGCTCCCGACGGCCTCCATCTCACCGCCTGCATCGCGGCGGAGTACCCAGACCTCGTAGTGATGGCCGCTCGGCGCCGGAGGTACGTCACGGAGGGACACGCGAACCGTTCCTCCATCGGCGTTCGCGCCGAAGAGCTTCGCTTCCCCGGTGACGGCTGGATCGCTCTTCCCGGAGATCGCCGCCCGTGCGTCCGGCGATCCGAGGTCGTCGACTCCGAGCGCGACGACGGCGATCAGGACGACCGCCGCGACGGCGGCGAGCGCCCCGGCGACCGGAACGATGACGCGGCGATGCGCCCTCGGTCGCAGTGGCACGACGGTCGCCTCGGGGCGAATCTCCGCGAGGATCCGATCGAACATGTCGGCGGGCGGCAGGACGCGCGGCAGTGACTCCTCCAAGAAGGCGAGCGTGGCCCGGTCGATCTCGAACTGGCTGCTGTCGTTCTCGTCGTTCATGATTCCGCCTGCAGATCGTAGGTGTCAGAGAGACTTCTCAGTCGTTCGAGCGCAAGTCTCATCCTTCCTTTTACGGTCCCCAATGGGATTCCGATCACTTCTGCGATCTCGGAGTGCGACAGGCCGTCGAAATACGAGAGTCGGAGAACCGCGAGCTGGTCCTCCGGGAGTTCCGCCATCGCCTCGGCCACCCTCTGGGACTCGTCTGCGACCGTGACCAGATGCGCCGGATCGGGCGACGATCCGACCGGCTCCAGGTCGTCTCGCAACTCGGGTCGCCGGCTCTTCTGGCGGCCGAGCTCGATTGCACGATTGCGGGCGACGACGAACAGCCAGGTCGTGAGCTTCGCGCGGGTCGGGTCGAAGTCTGCAGCCCTGCGCCAGAGGGCGACGAAGACATCCTGAACGCACTCTTCGGAGAGCGTCGCGTCATGCGTCAGCCGGTACGCGAACGAGTAGATGACCTTGCCATAACGATCGTGGAGCTCACGTAGCGCAACGGCGTCGCCGCCCGCAACTCGTGCCACGGCAGCGGCATCGACGGCAGCCTTGTCATCACCAGCGTTGTCGTCCATCGAGAGCCAATCATCGCACACTCAGGGTCTCGTTGGACCGGGGGCGGCATGGCGGCCCGATCCACTTCAGAAGCGAGAGAGGGCGCCCCATGGACGCCCTCTCTCATTCTTCGCACCAGTGGATTCGTCGTCCTTACCGCTTGGTGATCGGGCTCAGCGCCGTGAACGCGCTGTTCGTGGCGTTGACGCAAGGCACCGGAAGCGCCGGCTGCAGCTTCGCGCATAGTGCCGGGGCTGGGCTCGCGCCCACGATCGTCCGGGTGCGGAAGAACTTCGCCACCTTGCCGTAGGCGAACCTGTAGGTGCCGCTCGCGTTCGTCTTCACGGTCGCGACCTTTTTCAGCCCCGCCTTCGTCTTGCCGGCCCAGATCTGCACGTTGGCACCGCCGACTGCGGCGCCACCCTGGGCAAGCTTGCCGGTGAGCTTCGACTTGACGAGGCCGACCTTTGCGACCTTGACCGACAGGCTGCCGGGCGCGATGCCCGACGGCGAGGCGACCGAGCCTGCCGCGTTGACCTTGCCGACGAGCGGCGTGTACGGCGACCAGATCGAGAGCCACTGGCCGGAGGAGACGGCGCTGAAGATGCCGTTCACCGTGAACGTCGCCTGGAACAGCTTGGCGCCGAACGTCGCTCCACCGAGGGCGACGGGCACATCCGGAGGAGGCAGGCAGACGACGATCTTCACGGGGCCGTACGCTGTCTCGGCCCCGGCGGTGGTGACGAGGTACATCGGCACATTGAGCGTCTGCCCTGCAGCCTGCAGAACCATGAGCCACGATGCCGTCGGCGTCGTCGACTGGATGCACGCCGCCTGGGAGGCCGCCGGGATCGCGCCCGGAGGAGCGACCAGGATCTCACCCGTGAGCGGGAGCAGCGCGTTACCGAGTGCGAGCGCGACGACCGTCGCGGTGACGGTGCCAATCTTCGTGCCCGGTGCCTGATTCAGCGTCGAGACGGTGCCGGCCGGCGCGTAGATCGAAGCGCGTGCCGTTGCGTCGTCGTTCTGATCCTGCGTGACCGAGATCACGGTCTGCGTGCCAACTTGCGTTACCTTCAGTGACGGGGTCGTGTACGCCGCGTAGGCGATGCTCGCGAGTGCGAGCACGGCAATTGCGGCGAGCGCGAGCACCGCAAGGCGGATGCTCCGGGTCATGTGTGTCCTCCTTGAGATAGGGCTTCCTTTGTCTGAGACGTCTGATCGACCTTGCGGTTGTGCATCGGTGCCGGCTCCTCCCTGTCAGCGCGCGGGCTGGAGCGGACTCGCACGAACCCATTCCTTGTTGTCGTACCGGTAGAGGTAGATGTTCGCGATGGGGAAGTACTTCGTCGGACTCGTCCGGATCGTGATTTCCGGAAGCAGGAAGGGATTCTTCCTGAGATCGAGATTCTGTGCAGTCTTGACGAGTCCCGCGCGGGTCAGATTGCGGCCCGACCGCTTCAGGGTCTCGGTCATCGTCCAGGCTGCCGTCATGCCGTACCAGTTGTAGACGTCGCTCGGTTTCGCGCCCGGCGCGTACTTTTTCAGGATCTGGAGATAGAGGGTGCGGGCGGCGTCCTTTGCCCAGACCGGGTCGTTCGGATTCTTCAGAAACGCGATCGAGAGCGCGCCCTTCGTGATCTCGGGCGCATTCACTTTCGCGATCCCCATGATCCCCGGCTCGATCGAGACGGAGGCGATCACGACGGTCGCGGGCTGCCATCCCAGCTTGTGCGCGGCGACGACGCCCTGGATCATGAACTTCGGTGTCGCGAACAGGACGAGCGTGTCGGCCCCCGACGCCCTGAGCTTCGCGACCTGGGACGAGACGTCGGGGTCTGTGTACTCGTACGGCTCCGACGCAACGATCCGCGGTCCCTTCCCAGCAATCGCACGGGAGAGCCCACGCGTCATGTCCTTGCCGAGATCGTTGTTCTCATGGAGGACGGCGATCTTCGCCTTGGGACGGGTCTTCGCGAGCGTGCGCCCGTACACCGCACCCTCGCCGCGGTAGCTCGGGAGAAGGCCCATCGTGCCCGGGTACTTCCGCGGTTGCGCAAGTGCGTCGGAGCCGTCGCCGACGAACAACTGCGGAACCTTCTGTGCGCTCAGATACGGCCTGATCGCGAGATTATTGTTCGTCCCGACGGAGTTGAAGATGGCAAAGACCTTGTCCTGCTCGACGAGTTGACGCGTCAGCTGCACCGTCTGGGCGGGGTCGTAGCCGTCGTCGAGGTAGCGGTAATCGATCTTGCGTCCGTTGACGCCGCCCTTCGCGTTGACGTAGGCGAAGTAGGCCTTGGCTCCCGGGCCGACAGAGCCGAATGCAGCGGCCTCGCCGGAGAGCGGCACGGTACCGCCGAGAACGATCGTCGTCGGCGTGATCCCGGGATCAGCACTGGTCGCCGCACCCGCCGTTGCCGCAAGAAGCAGGATTACCACGCCCGCAAGAAGGGCATGCCTCACTGCGAGATCGGCTTGGCCAGCGTGGGGAGTGAGAGACCGATCGCGCCGACCGTCACCTTCGGGTTCAGGCCGAGCGGAAGGTCGAGATACAGCAGGTTGCCGGGATTCTGGGCCAGCGAGGACGTGCCGACGGTCAGCGTGAGCGTCGATCCTGCAGGGATGAACGTCGCCTGGTTCGAGAGGTAGATCCGGTAGCGCTTCGCCCCCGGCGTCGTCGGGACGCCACCGCCGGCGACGACGATCTCCTTCCCCTGGGGTGTCTTCGCCGTGAGGACGGTGACGACGCGCGTCCAGCCGGCGTTCGCGTCGGCGGACACCGTTGCGACTGGTGCACCAAAGATCTCGAGCGGACGCTTGAGCGGAGCCGATGTGCGCTGCACTTTTCCGGCACGATCGATCGTCGTCGAGCCGGCGAAGCGGAGCGTCTGCGAGACAGGCTTCGGCGGCGCGGCGAAGCGAACGGGGCTCCCGCTCCAGTTCTCGGGCGAGACGGCGACCGGGAGCGGATCGAGCGAGACCGGCAGGCCGCGAAGATGGAGGTCGAAGAACTTCGTCCCCTCGGCGAGCATCACGCCCGTGTCAGCCCCGGGGAAGATCGACGGCGCATGGCCGTGAAGGCCGAGCCAGAGGCGCTTTGGCCCTGCGACTGCGTTGTAGGCCTGCAGTGCTTGCCCCATGCCGAAGGCGAAGTCGCGGCGCCCCTGCATGAAGAACGCAGGTGTTTTGACGCCCTTCAGCGCGGCGATCGTCGAGCGCTCGGCCGCGAATGCGTTCGCCGAGCTGAGTGCACCCGCGTAGGCAGCGTCGCGAACGGCGAACACGGACGGTGCCACGCGCTCGGGCGGGAGCGAGCCGATGAAGCCGGCGATCACGCCAGACTTCGAGAGGCCCTGCGGCAGGAACGCGGTCCGGAGATCCGTCCATGACTCTGCGACCTCGATCGCCGCCCAGGGGACACCGGCCGCGAGCGAGGTGTAGATCGCGCCGCCGCCGAGAGAAATGCCCCAGGCGCCGATCCGGGCATCCGCGACGTCCGGTCGGGCAGCAAGCCACGAGTACAGTGTCTTGACGTCGCGCACCTCGTTCGGGCCGTCTCCCTCGAACAGGCCGCCCGACGCGCCGTGGCCGCGCGCATCGACGGTGAGGACGACGTACTGCTCGCCGATCAGCCCCATCGAGGCGGCGATCGTGTCGGTCGAAGCACGGCTTCCTCCAAGACCGTGGAACAGCACGATGGCGGGCCAGCCCCCTGCGGGGGCAGCGCCGTCGGGCACGTAGAGCGTGGTCGCGAGCTTCGTCCCGTCGAACGACGTCACGACCGGATCCTGCTTCGTGAAGGCGGACGCGGAGCCGGAGAGCGCGAGAAACACAAGAGCGGCCGATGCCGCCGCGATCAGTGACCTCTTCACGACGCAGAAGGGTAGCCGAAGAACGGGCACGTCTCCGACTGCCGCGCCGGGACAGGCACGGGCTGTCGGCACAGGTTGGCGGACCACGTGCTCCGGGCCAGGGACTACACTGCCGCGCGTGGATGCCCGCCCGATCGGTGTGTTCGACTCCGGTGTCGGTGGGCTCACGGTTCTCCATGAGTGCCTCGTCACGTTGCCGCACGAGGACTTCGTGTACCTGGGCGACGGCGCGCGGCTGCCGTACGGCCCGCGGCCGCTTGCCGAGATCCGGCGCTTCGCCGCCGAGATTGGCTCCTTTCTCGAATCCCAGGGTGTCAAGCTCGTCGTGGCTGCCTGCAATTCCGCAACCGCAGCTGCGCTTCCCGAGCTCCAGCTGTCCCTTTCCGTGCCGGTCATCGGGGTGATCCAGCCGGAGGCGCACGCCGCGGTGCGTGCGACCCGCAATCGCCGCGTCGGGCTCCTCGCGACCGAGGCGACGGTGGCGAGCGGCCGCTACGAGGCACTGATCAAGGCACTCGACGCCGGGGTCACGGTGATTCCGGTTGCCTGCCCGAAGCTCGTGCCCCTGATCGAGGGTGACGATCCGTTCGGCGAGGCGACCGTCGAGGCCGTCCGGGAGATCGCCGGCCCCCTCAAGGAGGCGGATGTCGACACGGTCGTTCTCGGCTGTACCCACTACCCGCTAATCCGACCGATCCTGCAGCGCGTCTTCGGCCGCGACGTGACGCTGATCTTCTCGGCCGACGAGACGGCGCACGAGGTGTCGGAGACGCTGGCGCGGAAGGCGATCGAGAACAACTCGGCCCGAGAAGGGACGTATCGGTTCCTGACCACGGGTGACACGGCGGCGTTCAAGGCGATGGGCAGCCGTTTCCTGCAGCTCCCGATCGCAGATGTCGAGCAGGTACGCGTCGCCGACCTGGAGGTGGTTGCAGCATGAGACACGATGGTCGTCGACCCGACGAACTGCGCGCGCTCGACGTCCTGCCGGACTTTCTCGAGCAGCCACACGGGTGTGTGCTCTGGTCGCAGGGCAAGACACGCGTGCTCTGTACGGCCACGATCGAGGAGGACATTCCGCGTTGGCTACGCGGGAAGGGGCGTGGCTGGATGACAGCGGAGTATTCGCTGCTTCCGGCGTCAACCGGCGATCGCACGCAGCGCGGGGTCTCGCGTGGCCGTCCCGACGGGCGCACGGTCGAGATCCAGCGGCTCATCGGCCGTGCGCTCCGCGCCGTCTGCGACTTCGAGGCGCTCGGCGAGCGCACGCTCTGGCTCGACTGCGACGTGCTGCAGGCGGACGGTGGAACGCGGTGCGCGGCGATCACCGGGGCGTACGTGGCCGCCTATCGCGCGCTCGATCGGATGGGCCTGTCGAAGGCGTTGCCCTCGTCGGTTGCGGCTGTCTCCGTTGGCGTCGTCGACGGTCAGGCGGTGCTCGACCTCGACTACCCCGAGGATTCGCAGGCCGATACGGACATGAACGTCGTGATGACCGTCGACGGTCGCCTCGTCGAGGTTCAGGCGACAGCGGAGCGACACCCGTTCACGCGGGACGAGCTCGACGAGTTGCTCGAACTTGCCGCGGCCGGCATCGAGCATCTCGCGCAAGCGCAGCGGGCTGCTTGTGACGCTCCCCGCGCGTGAGGGCGCTGCTCTCGACGGGGAACCAGCACAAGCTCGACGAGTTCCGTCGCGCGCTCCCCGGCTGGGAGATCGAGCTCGTGAAGTCCACGGCGTATCCTCCCGAAACCGGGACGACGTACGTCGAGAACGCACGGGGAAAGGCGGAGCATGGGCGCTCCGTGTCGCCCGAGGACGCCTGGGTGATCGGGGAGGACTCGGGCATCGAGGCAAGGGGCCTCGACGGCAGGCCCGGCCTCGCGTCAGCTCGCTGGGCGGACGACGGTGTTGCGCGACTCCTCGAGGAGCTTGCTGGCGTCGGCGATAGGAGCGCACGCTACGCCTGCACGATCGTGGCGATCGGCCCGGAGGGCCAGGAGATCGTCGTCGAGGGGACGCTCGAGGGGGCCGTCGCGACCGAGCGCAGCGGCGACGAGGGGTTCGGGTACGACCCCGTCTTCGTACCGGACGGCGAGACGCGGACGGTCGCCGAGCTCGGAGATGCGTGGAAGGCCATCCACTCGCATCGCGCGCGAGCCACGAAGGCGCTGACGGCCCTCATTTTCCCTACTGGGTAGGCGTTCAGGCCGCTAATCCGGAGTCCACGATGTGCCGATCACTGAGGGATGCCTGACCGACCCCTGGTCGACGACCTCCGCCGGGAGGCGCTCGATGCTGCGCGCGGCCTGTTCGAGGGTGAGCAGGCGCTCGTCTCCGCGCTCGCGGGGATCAGCGAGGAGCGCAGCAGGGCAGCCGAGGCGTACGGGGCTATCGTCCGGTCGCTTGCCGCCGCTCTCAGCGCGCGGGAAGGGTACACCGGTGAGCACTCCAACACGGTTCGCGATCTCGCGATTCCTGTGGGGTCAGCGATGGGCCTCGAGGGGAGGGCGCTCGCAGAGGTGGAGGCCGGTGCGCTCGTCCACGACGTCGGGAAGATCGGGATCCCGGATGCGATCCTGCACAAGCCCGGCCCACTCGACGATGCGGAGTGGGACCTCATGCGCGAGCACCCCGCGATCGGTGAGCGGATCCTGCGGCAGCTGCCGGGGCTTGCTGAGGTTGCGCTCGCGGAGCGGCAGAAGCACGAGCGCTGGGACGGGAACGGCTATCCCGACGGACTCGCCGGAGAAGCGATCCCGCTCACGTCGCGGATCGTCCTCGCCTGCGACGCCTACAACGCGCTCGTCTCGGACCGGCCTTACCGGGGCAGGCTGACACGGGCAGAGGCTCTTCGCGAGCTCGACCGGTGCGCCGGGTCACAGTTCGATCCCACGGTGGTGGCAACGCTCCTCGACCACCTCGGCGACCAGGGCGGCACGCGGCCGGCAACGATCGATCCCGACCTGTCCGATCTTCTCGCACCCCCCGAGAGTGACGGCGATGCACGGCGGCTCGAACGCGAGCTGCACGCACTGATCACGATCGCCTCGGCGGTCGCGACCGTCGACAATCTCGACGATCTCGTGGAGATCGCGGCAGACGACGCGCGGACTCCCGTCGGCGCCGACACCCTCTCTGTCTCGCGGTGGGAGGCGCAAGCGCGCGTGCTCCGCGTGATCGTCAACACGGGCGATCTCGCTCCGTGGGAAGTGCGTCGACCGCTCGACGAGGTGTACACCATCGAAGACGACGATGCGCTCCGCGTCCTTCTCCTCGAGGGCAAGCTCTACACAACCTCTCTCGACGACACCGAGGCGTTCGAGACGGAGCTCGCCCTCCTGCGTCAGATCGGAAAGCACTCGTGCGTCGCTGTGCCGATCATGCTCGGCGGCTCGGCGTGGGGCGAGCTCTGGGCGGCTCGTGGCAGTGATGTCCCGGCATTCGGGCCGCGCGACGTTCGCTTCCTCGAGACGATCGCCGGCCAGATCGCAGCGGCCGTCGGACGCACCGAGCTCTACGCCCGGATGGCCGACCTCGCGTTCAAGGATCCCCTGACGGGAGTCGGAAACCGCCGGGCGCTCGAGGAGCGGCTCGGGCTCTGCTGCCGTGAAGCGCACGACGTCGATGGCGACGTGGCAGTGCTGCTCGCCGATCTCGACAACCTCAAGGAGCTCAACGACTCGCTCCGTCACGCCCGCGGCGACCAGGCTCTCGCCACCGTCGCTCAGGCTCTCACGGCTGAGACGGCCGGGGCCGGAGACGATCGGACGGTGTATCGCCTCGGCGGTGACGAGTTCTGCCTGCTGTTCGGCACAGGGATGGCCGAGGAGGCGCGGCTGGCGGCGGAGCGTGCGATCCGAATCTCTCACTCCGCGTGCCTATCGTCTCCGCCTCCTTTGGAGTCTCGTCACTCGGACTCGGAGCGAAGCGCCCTTCGGACTTTCTCCGTGCGGCCGATCATGCTCTCTACGTCGCGAAACGGACGGGTCGCAACCGGGTGTGCGTCGCCGACTCGGAGCAGGACGCCGTCTGGGACGGACTCGCGGGAGGCGAGGGAGCGAGAGCGCGGCGGCAGGTCCGCGCGGACGGCTCCCCCGAGCAACAGACACTCGTTCGGACAGCGCTCGAGATCCTGGATGGCGAGATGGCTACTGCTGGACCTGGCCAGCGACTCCAGGCCGTCGTTTCCGAGATCTGCAACTCGGTCGATGCCGCCAGGGCGGCGATCTCATTTCAGCAGGCGGGGATCGAGATGATCACGACCCACTGAACCGTCAACCTTCGAGCCGGGCGAACCTGGTCGTAGGCCCCCGGCGAGGACGGCGAGTACTACGATGTCAGCGACTATCCGCAGACGGCGCGGATACTTGGAAACGGCGGCAGCTTTGTCGTGCAAGCGGCCGACGCGGAAGGTGATGCGAGCGAACGCGAACTCCTCGAGTCGTTCGGAATGACCGCGGTTCTCGCCGCAGCCGGGATAGGCGAAGGGCGGAACTGGCTCGTCGAGATCTACGCGGACGGACACCCCTCGGTCCTCGAGGAGGCCGAGCTGACAGCGCGGCTCCTCGTCGCCGAAGCCGTGCGGCACCGAACGGGACTGCTCTCCGTCCGGTCGGCCGTCGCCTAGACAGGATGGAAGCATCCGGTCTAGAGGTTTGCCGAGAGTCTGGTAGCTTCGACGGGCGATGACGCCGAACGAGGCACTGGCCGAACTTCTTACTTTTTCCGCCCAGGTGCGTGATGTCGCGGTTCTGGGTGAATCCGGCTTCGTGCTCGCGAGTACGGGAACCGTCGAGCGCGGCGAGCAACTTGCGCGCGTCGCGGCCGATCTCGTCAAGGCTGCCGGCGACGTCAGGCCCGGTGCGGAGCTGGCTCGCATCGAGATCAGCAGCGAGGGAGCTGAGGTGTTCCTCGTCAGGGACGCCGGGCGCACTGCGATTGCGACGACCGCGCCGGAGACGATTGCCGGGCTCATGATCTACGACCTGCGAACGATGCTGGGACGGGTCGACGCGGAGCCTGCGCCGCCTCGACCGCGAAAGAAGAAGGCGTCGGACGATGCGTAGGCTTCTCTCGCTCGCCGCTATCGGGGGGGCTGTCTGGTGGTTGTTCGGGCGGCGGTCGACGCCGAGCACAGCCCGTGTGACGATCGGCTACGCGGACGGATCGTCTGTGACGCTCGATGCGGGATCGCCCGAGCTCGATCGACTGACGTCGATCGCAGCCGGGGCCTCGGCACCGTGATCGACGACCTCGGCCGCCTGCTCGTCCAACACGCGCTCCTCCAGGGCGATTTTCTTCTCCGGTCCGGGAAGCGGTCGACCTGGTACCTCGACAAGTACCGATTCGAGACCCGCCCTGACCTCCTTCGGGCGCTCGGCGTCCGACTCGCCGAGGCGGCGAACGAGGCTGAACCGGACGTCGTGAGACTCGCCGGACCGGCCCTCGGAGCCGTTGCTCTGGCCGCTTCGGCGTCTATGGCGTCCGAACTGCCCTTCATCATTGTCCGCAATGAAACGAAGGAATACGGCACAGCGAATCGGATCGAGGGCCCGTTCGACGAGGGGGACGTCGTGTGCCTCCTCGAGGACGTCGTCACATCCGGTGGCGCTCTCGCCGAGTCGGTGTCAGCGCTTCGGGACGCGGGGCTCGTCGTCCGCAATGCTGTGTGCGTCGTGGACCGCGAGGAGGGTGGGGCGGATGCCCTCGCTCGGTTGGGGGTGCGACTCGCAAGCCTGTACCGCGCGAGCGATCTCCTCGCCGGGCGCATCCAGGCCTGACCACCTCTCGGAGACCACGTGCCCCGGCGGGTCGAGCACGCATGGTGCGTCGCAAACCCGCATAGTTGAGCCAAAATCGCTGGAGTGTTCGGTTCTCCGGCGATCCCAACAACGTCCGTCTAGTAGGAGGAGTGGCAAGTGACCAAGCAGGAGTTCATCGAGGCAGTAGCCGCGAAGACCGGCTCGTCCAAGCGTGATGCAGGCGAGGCAGTCGAGGCGTTCCTCAGCACCGTCGAGGACGCTCTCAAGGCGGGCGATTCCGTGACGTTCACCGGTTTCGGCAAGTTCCACACGACGCATCGTGCGGCGCGCATGGGCGTCAATCCGCGGAACCCGACCGAGAAGGTGCAGATCAAGGCCGCGACCGTGCCGAAGTTCTCGGCCGGCTCGGTACTCAAGAAGGCCGTCAACTAGGGCGACCTCCTCGAGGGCGAAAGACGAGGGCCCGCTCCCCCCGGGCCCTCTCTTTTGCCCTTGGCAACGAACATATGTTCGTCTAGGATCTGACGGATGCAACTGTCCTTTGATGCCGCGGATCGCCTGGTCGAGCTCGTCGAGGCGCGCCGGTGTCCGATCCCCGCGTCGGACGCCGCGCAGGCCCTGTTCGCGCTCGCCTCGGCACCGACGGCGATCGCGCGGTCGCTGCTCGAGGAGGTCGTCACGGGCGACGCCCGCCTCGTCTGGCGCGGCGCTTCCGTTGGCCTGGCTGAAGCACCGGGAGCGGAGACGCTGCTCGAGTCGGCGACCTTCGTCGTCTTCGATCTCGAGACGACGGGCCTCTCGCCGGTGCGCTCGCGCATCGTCGAGATCGGTGCCCAGAAGATCGAGCGGCTTGTGACGGGGGACACATTCGAGACGCTCGTCAATCCCGGGGTACCACTGCCAGTCGCGATCACCGCCTTGACCGGCATCGGTCGGAACGAGGCGCGAGCGGCCCCGGATGCCGATCTCGCCGTGCGGCGGTTCCTTTCCTTCGCGGGCGATGCGGTGCTCGTTGCGCACAACGCCAGGTTCGATATGGGCTTTCTCGATCGTGCGGTCGAGAGACTCACGGGGAGGCGCGTCGCAGCACCCGTCGTCGACACGGTGTGGCTAGCGCGGCGACTCCTCGGCGCGCGAACGACGAGGTTCGGCTTGCAGCCTCTCTCGCACTTCTTCGGTACGGCCGTGACGCCGTGCCACCGCGCGCTCGCGGACGCCCAGGCGACCGCGGAGATCCTGATCGCGCTGATCGGGCTCGCGCAGGAACGCGGCGCCGGGACGGTTGCCGATCTCGTCGAGCTGTCGGCTCCGCGGGCCCGACGCCTGCAGGGCAAGCGCTCGCTCGTCGCCCAGGCCCCAACCGCGCCCGGGACGTACATCTTCCGCGATGCGCACGGACAGGCTCTCTACGTCGGACGCGCTCGCGATCTCCGCGCCCGGCTGCGCTCCTACTTCTCGGGCGGCCGTCAGCGGCCCGCTGTCGAGGCTGCGCTCGGCGCGCTTGCGAGCGTCGACTGGAGGCTCAGCGGGAGTGAGCTCGAAGCTGCGCTCGACGAGCTTCTGCTTCTCCGCGAGCTCCGACCGCCTGCGAACGCACGCAGTACCCGGCCGGATCGACACGTCTATCTCCGGCGACGTGGAAGTACCTGGACCTGCGTCAGCGAACCGACACCACACGGCCCGATCAGCGGCCGTGGTATCGCCAAGCGTGCTGCCCTGGCGCTGGCCGGCCATGATGGTGACGATCCCCTCGCGGCGCTCCCTGGACTCCGGCTCCGTCTTCGCAGCCTTGCCACGGATCTCCGGTTCGAGGACGCCGCTCGCCTACGGGATCGAATCGCCGCGCTCGAGCAGGTCGTTGCTCGCATCGACGAGATGCACAAGGCTCGTTCGCTGCAGGCCTGCCTCGTCGTGCCGGCGCTCGAGCCGGGAATGATGCGCGCCGTCTTCGTGGCGCACGGGATCGTGTCACGGAGAACGATTCCGCGCGGGGGAGGCGGCTCGCTCGAGGTCGAGGCGGGTCTCGCAGACGTACAGGGATCCCTCGACGCAGAGCTCGCTGCGACCACCGCGGAGGAGCTTCTCCTGATCGCGTCTTTCATCGTGCGACCACCGCCCGAACTTCGGGTCGTGCCACTCGAACGGAATGCGATCCTTGCCGTAGCGAACGGGGTAGCCTTGGCTGCATGAGCGCGGGCGCAGAACGGGAGACGACGGCGACGGTGGCTCCCTTTTCCGATCGTGTGGCCGAGGCGGTCGAGCGCAAGCGCACGCAGCTCGTCGTCGGACTCGACCCGCGTGTCGACCTGCTGCCAGTCGAGCTTCGAGGGGAGGCCGGCCGCGGGCGCGCTGCAGCCGCGGGTGCCGTGGAGCGTTTCTGCAAAGGAATTGTCGATGCCGTAGCGCCGTACGCCGTGGCGGTCAAGCCGCAGGTCGCCTTCTTCGAGGCGCTCGGCGGCGATGGGTGGCATGCGCTCGAAATCGTGTCGCGCTACGCCTCCGGTGCAGGGCTCCTCGTCATTGCCGATGCCAAGCGCGGTGACATCGGGTCGACCGCCCGCGCATATGCCGCGGCGTTCCTCGAGCCTCGGGGCTCGGAGCCCCCGCTGGCCGACGCGCTCACGGTCAATCCGTATCTCGGAACCGACTCCGTTGATCCGTACCTCGCCGCTTGTCGACGCCATGGTGCCGGAATCTTCTGCCTCGTCCGCACGTCGAACGCCGGCGCTCGCGACCTCCAGGATGCGGTGCTCTCGGACGGAGCCCCGGTATGGCGCCACGTCGCAGGTCTCGTTGCAGAGTGGGGCGCGGATCTCGTCGGCGAACGCGGCATGTCGAGCGTGGGGGCGGTCGTCGGCGCAACGGTGCCCCGGCTGATCGGCGATGCGCGGCGAGCGATGCCGCAGCAAATCATTCTCCTGCCGGGTGTCGGTGCCCAGGGAGCGACGCCGGCAGATGTTGCGCGGGCGTTCACGAGCGGACCGGCGAGCGCCCTCGTCAACGCGTCGCGCTCCGTGGTCTTCGCGTATCGCGATACCGAGGACGACTGGCGGGCAGCCGCTGGAGCCGAGGCGGCGCGCCTCTCGGCCGAAATCTGGGCCGCAGCAGGCTGGTAGCCCCCGTGCGGCGTCTCACGACGGTTCATTTCTGATCTAGCGTCGCGGGGCACCCCAGAGGCTTGCCTCTCATCTACATTCAACCGCGATGCGTCGTGTGTTCTTAGTTGTCGTGGCAGCGCTCGCGCTGTTGGCCGCCGAAGCGGCAGCGGCACCGCCACCAGCACCGCCACCGGTCTCGGCGCCGGCCTACGTCGTGCGAGGCGGGCCGGAGCAAGAGATCGTTGCCGCCCGAGCCCCGGACGCGAAGCGGGCCCCGGCGAGCATCACGAAGCTGATGACCGTCCTCGTTGCGCTCGAGCACGCGCGACTCGACGATGTCGTCACGATCCCGCCTGCTGCCGCCTCGGTCGGCGAGTCATCGGTGGGGCTCAGGGCCGGTGAGAAGCTGACGGTGGGCGACCTCGCGATCGCGGCACTCGTCCCCAGCGCGAACGACGCTGCCACCGCCCTTGCGCTCTACGTCGGGAAGGGCTCGTTGCCCCGATTCGTCGAGCTGATGAACGCACGGGCGAAAGCGCTCGGCCTCACGTCGACGCATTTCGAGAATCCCCACGGGCTCGACCAGAGAGGCCACGTCTCGAGTGCGCGTGACGTCACGACGCTCCTCACCGCGGCTCTCCGGAACTCGTTCATCCGCACGTGGTCTACACGGTCGACGGCAACGATTGCGGGCGGGCGAACGCTGACCTCCACCGACGACCTGATCGGCACGTTGCCGCTCGTCGGCGCCAAGACCGGGCACACGAACGATGCCGGCTGGTCGCAGGTCGCTGCAGCCGAGGAGAACGGCGTGCGGATCACCGCGTCGCTCCTCGGAGCGGCGAGCGAGTCGGAGAGGAACGCCGACCTCACATCGCTTCTCGCCTGGGGTATCGACCAGTATCGACAGGTCGTCGTGGCCGGCGACCACGTCTACGGCCACGCAGAAGTCGGTTACGGACGGGCTCCCATTCCTCTCGTCGCCGCTCGTGACGTCATTCGCAGCGTTCGTCTCGGTCGCCCACTCGTCGAGCGGGTCGTTGCGAGCACGGCTCTTTCCGTCCCCGTAACCAAAGGCCAACGCGTCGGAGAGGTTCGGGTGTTCTCGGACGGTAGGCTGATTGCACGCACGCCTCTCGTCGCCGCCGCGTCGTCCCCCGCCGTCGGG
Source organism: Thermoleophilia bacterium (assembly GCA_026785685.1). Lineage (GTDB taxonomy): Bacteria > Actinomycetota > Thermoleophilia > Gaiellales > Gaiellaceae > Gaiella. The sequence goes on along the minus strand of JAJAZN010000258.1, from coordinate 5,769 downwards.
GCCGCCGGCAAAGCCGAGTGGTATGCGCGCCGCACCGCCCACCACGTGTTCGGGCTCGTCTCGTAGCTCCGTTGTCTGTCAGGAAGGGGCCGCAGTGATCATCACCGTCACCCTCAATGCCGCGCTCGACCGCTCGCTCAGCGTGCCGATCTTCAAGCTCGGTCACCGCCATCGCTCGAGTGACGTGCTCGTGCTCGCAGGCGGCAAGGGCATCAACGTTGCGCGCGCGCTGAAGCGACTCGATGTTCCGGTCGTCGCAACCGGTCTCGCGGGAGGGCGGACGGGGACGCGGATCGTCGAGGAGTTGACCGAGGAGGCGATCCTCAACGATTTCGTCCGCATCCGCGACGAGTCGCGCACCTCGACGGCCGTCGTCGATCCGACCGCCGGCACGTATACCGAGATCAACGAGTGGGGCCCGAAAGTCTCCGAGGACGAGCTCGAGATCCTGCTCGACAAGCTCCGCTATCTCTCACGCGGCGCGTCGACGGTCGTCTTCGCCGGCTCGTTGCCACGCGGGGTTGACGAGGGCTTTTATGCCGACGCCGTCCGCGAGATGACGCGCCTCGGAGCCCGGGTCGTCCTCGACGCCGAGGGTGAGCCGTTGCGACGCGGGATCGAGGCCGAGCCGTGGCTCGTCTCGCCGAATCAGCATGAGGCCGAACAGCTCGTCGGCCAGGAGCTCGAGGACGACGACGACTTCGCGATGGCGCTCGACAGGATCGCCGACATGGGTGCGAGGAATGTCCAAATCACGATGGAGACGGGTTGCTTCTCTCTCGTTCGGGAGGAGCGGCAGGTGCGGCGCTATCACGCTCGGGCACCTCAGCTCGAGGCCGTCTCGGTTCTCGGGGCGGGGGACGTCTTCCTAGCCCGGTGGCTCGCTGCTCAGAATGAAGGACTACCCGCTGAGGAGGCCCTCCGCCTGTCCGTTGCGGCAGCGTCGGCCTCCGTCCTCGTGGTCGGAGCCGGGCGGTTCGATCCGAAGGAAGCGACTCGCCTCGCATCGCTCGTCGAGGTCAACGAGCTTCAGCCCGTCGCATAGCCGGACGCAGCGAGGTACGAGACGAGGCGGTGCCATCCTTGACGGCCATGCCGTCCCGCTCGCTTGGTAGAGTCTTTTGACTCTTGGAGTTCGAGCTCGATCGAGATAGCAAGTTCGGCAAGGAAGGGCTGACCTTCGACGACGTGCTGCTCGTGCCTGCGGAGTCGGCTGTCCTGCCAAACGACGTCGCCACAGCTACCCGGCTGACGCCGACGATCGCGCTCGAGATCCCGATCGTCTCGGCTGCAATGGATACCGTCACCGAGGCGCGGCTTGCGATCGCGCTCGCCCGCCAGGGTGGCCTCGGAATCATTCACCGCAACCTGGCGATCGAGCATCAGGTGGCCGAGGTCGACCGTGTCAAGCGGAGCGAGGCCGGGATGATCGTCGAGCCGGTAACCCTCAGGCCCGACGATCTCGTGGCCGACGCACTCGAGTTGATGGCGCGCTATCGCGTCTCGGGGGTTCCGATCACGAATCCGGACGGCGTGCTCGTTGGCATCCTCACGAACCGCGACCTGCGCTTCGGGGCTCGTCCCGACCAGCGCACCGGCGAGCTGATGACAAGCGAAAATCTGGTCACGGCGCGCGTCGGCACGACGCTCGCCGAGGCCGAAGCGCTGCTTGGGCAGCACAAGATCGAGAAGCTCCCGATCGTCGACGAGCACGGGCGGCTGCAGGGACTCATCACCGTCAAGGACATCCAGAAGCGTGAGCTCTATCCACTAGCGACCAAGGACGAGCGAGGCCGCCTCCGCGTGGGTGCAGCTGTCGGGGTCGGCACGGACGCGCTCGAGCGTGCCGCGGCCCTCGTTGCCGCCGAGGTCGACGTGCTCGTCGTCGACACGGCGCACGGGCATTCGCGTGCCGTTGTCGACATGGTACGACGGATCAAGACGGAGTTCGACATCGAGATCATTGCGGGCAACATCGCCACCGGAGAGGCGGCGGAGGCGTTGATCGATGCCGGAGCAGATTGTCTCAAAGCGGGAGTGGGGCCTGGATGCCTGGCGGCCGGAACGCGCGTACTCATGGCCGATGCCAGCTACAAGAACATCGAAGACGTCGTCTCGGGTGACCGTGTCATCAACATGAATGGTGAGCCCGTTGCCGTCGTCCATGCGTGGTGCACGGGCGTGCGAGAGGTTGTTGGTGTCCGACATGCGGCGTCGCCGCTCGAGACACTCGTGACACCCGACCACGCGTACTGGGTCGGAGATCTCAATGCCGTGAGCGCACGAACGCTCGCCTCGGCGGGCTATGTCCGCATGCTCGAGCGCCCGAGTCGAGCCGGCGAGTCCAAGCTGCGCTGGAAAGAGATCGGCGAGGTCGACCGTGACGTGCTCCTCCTTCCACGCCGGATCGCGTTTGAGCTTCGCGACCACTTCAGCATCGATCTGGCGGAGTTCGCGGTTCGCGAGGGGCCCCTGAATCGATATCGAAGGCACATCGAGGATTCCTACGAGCTCGGTTTCATGCTGGGGGCGTTCCTCGGCGACGGACACGCTTTCCTCAACACGAACGGCCGGTCGGAGATCGGAAGGGTCTCCTGGATTTTCGGGCCTTCGGAGCACACAATCTCCCTTGCGGTCACGGCGGCCGTGCGCACGGCGACGGGGGTTGAGCCGAGCGTCGTCGAGAACGGCAAGACGATCACGATTCACCTGTACTCGTTGCAGTGGGCCCGTTTGCTCGCCGAGTTCGGCAAGCGTGAACGGAAGCATCTCCCACGGGGCTACCTCTGCGGCAACCCGACCTATCTGAAGGGACTGCACGATGGACTCGTCGCGAGCGACGGGTTCGTCGCGGCGGACGGCCGGATGTGCTTCAGGAACACGTCCCTCGCACTCGTCGAGCTATTCAACGTTGTGACGTTTCTGCTGCATGGCGCGTTCCCGAATGCGCATTTGGAAGCACCAAGTGCAGGTGGCCTCGTCGGCACGACGACCGATCGATGTCTACCCTCGTACGTCTCCCGTCTCAACGTGACCCACCAGAAGCGGTTCAGCGAGAGCCATCAGGTCGTGAAGCTCCTCGAACGGCGTGAGGTCGATCTCCGGATCCCTGTCTATGACCTCGAGGTCGACTGCCCCACGCACAGCTTCGTCGCAAACAACGCCATCGTGCACAACTCGATCTGTACAACCCGCGTCGTCGCGGGCGTCGGAGTACCGCAGGTGACGGCCGTCTTCGACGTCGCCGAGGTGGCGATCCGCCACGGGATCCCGGTTATCGCCGACGGTGGCATCACCTCCTCGGGCGACGTCGCGAAGGCGATCGCGGCAGGCGCGGACACCGTGATGCTCGGCTCGATGCTCGCGGGCACCGACGAGTCGCCCGGCGACGTGATCCTCGTCCAGGGTGAGCGGTTCAAGGAGTACCGCGGCATGGGATCGCTCGGAGCGATGAAGGCGAGGTCGTTCTCCAAGGATCGGTACTTCCAGGGTGATGTCGAGGACGTCGACAAGCTCGTCCCGGAAGGGATCGAAGGTCGCGTCCTCTACAAGGGGCCGATTGCGCCGATCGTCTACCAGCTCGTCGGCGGGCTTCGGCAGGCAATGGGCTACTGCGGAGCGCCGACGATCGAGGCGCTGAAGACCGAGAGCCGGTTCGTCCGCATCACCGGCGCGGGCCTGCGAGAGAGCCACCCCCACGACGTCACGATCAGCAAAGACGCTCCGAACTACCGGCGTGCCTGAGGCTTCCGTCCTGCCTGAGGCTTCCGTCCTGCCGTTCCCGACCCCCGAGCCGGTCCCAGAAGATCGGCCGGTTCTCGTCCTCGACTTCGGCGGGCAGTACAGCCAGCTAATCGCGCGTCGGGTGCGCGAGGCGCGCGTCTACTCCGAGCTCGTAAGCCACCGTCTGTCGGCGGCAGAGATTCAGGCCAAGAACCCGCTCGCCTTGATTCTCTCGGGCGGCCCCGCGTCGGTGTACGCCGAGGGCGCGCCCGAGCTCGACACGGAGATCCTGGAGCTCGGAATTCCGACTCTCGGCATCTGTTACGGGATGCAATTGATGGCACGCGATCTCGGCGGAACCGTCGAGGCGAACGACGTCGCCGAGTACGGCAAGGCCGACGCGGAGCTCGGCGAGTCCGCACTCTTCCACGATCTCCCACCGGAGCAGGTCGTGTGGATGAGCCATCGCGACTCCGTGATCGCCGCGCCGCCGGGCGCCCGCATCACCGCCGCTTCGCCCTCGACGCCGATTGCGGCGTTCGAGGACGCTGACCGCGGCCTCTACGCCGTGCAATTCCACCCCGAGGTCGTCCACACGCACGACGGGCAGGAGATCCTGAAGAACTTCCTCTACGAGGTCGCGGGCGCAGCGCCGAGCTGGACGCCTGCGGCCGTGATCGAGGAGCAGGTCGCGCGGATCCGCGCTCAGGTCGGCACAGAGCGCGTGATCTGTGGTCTCTCCGGCGGGGTCGACTCCGCGGTCGCCGCCCTCATCGTCTACAAGGCAGTGGGCGATCAGCTCACGTGCGTCTTCGTCGACCACGGGCTGATGCGCGAGAACGAGGCCGAGCAGGTCGTCGAGACATTCGGTGGCCACTTCCACGTGCCGCTCGTGCACGTCCGGGCCGAGGAGAGGTTCCTCACGAAGCTCGCGGGCGTCACCGATCCCGAAACGAAGCGCAAGATCGTAGGGGAGGAGTTCATTCGCGTCTTCGAGGAGGAGGCCGACAAGCTCGGCGATGTGCGCTTTCTCGTTCAGGGAACGCTCTACTCCGACGTGATCGAGTCCGGCGGCGACGATGGTGTCGCGGCCAAGATCAAGTCGCACAACAACGTTGGTGGCCTTCCCGACGATATGGAGATGGACCTCGTCGAGCCGCTACGGCTGCTCTTCAAGGACGAGGTGCGGCGCGTTGGCGAGGAGCTCGGCATGCCCGAGCGGATGGTCTGGCGTCAACCGTTTCCGGGCCCCGGCCTCTCGATCCGGATCATCGGGGACGTCACCAAGGAGCGACTGGACATCCTCCGCGCCGCGGATTCGGTGCTCCAGGAGGAAATCCGAAAGGCCGGCCTCTACCGCGACCTCTGGCAGAGCTTTGCCGTCCTCCCGGCGATCAAGTCCGTCGGCGTGCAGGGTGACGAACGCACCTACGCGTACCCCGTCGTGATTCGCGCGGTTACCTCCGAGGACGCGATGACCGCCGACTGGGCCCGGATCCCCTACGACGTGCTCGAAACGATCTCGAACCGGATCATCAACGAGGTACCCGGCGTGAATCGCGTCGCGCTCGACCTCTCCTCGAAGCCGCCTGCGACGATCGAGTGGGAGTGAGCCGTGGCTCCGTCCGACGAGGAGCTCGCGCGCTGGGAGCGTTGGGACGAGGCGTAAGACCCCGGTCGCTACCCTGCGTGGCGACGCATGCCCGCTCGAGTCGTCCTGATTCTCACGGCCCTCGCCGTCGTGTTCCTCTCGCTCGCGAGCCCGAGCGGAGCAAGCGAGCAGTTCGGCGATCTCGACGTCTCCTCCACGTCGCTCGAGGTGAACGATCGCGGCGAAGCGCTCGTCACGTATCGCGGCGACCCGGTGTTCGGCTACCGCACGCCGTCCACGACGAAGCGCGACCCGAACGCGCGCTTCTTCTACGTCGACACCTTCAACTCCGTGTTCGGAGCGGGCTGGAAACATGACGCCGGCAAGGTCGCGCACAGGCGGAACGGCGCCTTCTGTTACAGCTTCGTCCCCCAGATGACGCCACCGGGGTACCC